>JBATMK010000027.1:0-27172 GCA_049289815.1 Flavobacteriales bacterium | reverse complement strand
GTCTCATTCAACGCAGACGTCCCCAGGCACCCGCTCGGGTGTGCCATTACCGCACGCGCTCGCGTCTTTCGCGAGTGCGCTTTCGGTCTAGGGCCTCCAGGCCCGCCGGTGGTTGAGCGCGCCCCAGCCCTCAGTGCTTCAGCTGGTGGGTGAGGTGGTAGCCCATGCAATACGGGCACTTGTACACGCGCATCTTGCCGCGGCCTTCCTTCCAGATGGCGTTCACCTTGGCGTTCGCTCTGCACCGGGAGTTGTGCCAGAGCCCTATGTGGAGGACTTTGCTATTTTGCCTTTGTTCCGGTGAGGCTCGGTATTTCCGCCTATGCGGATGAGCGGGAGAGGGAACGCGACATCTCGATGCCTCGCTATCAATAAGGACCTACTGACCGCACTGCTTGCTGTTCGGCTTGTGGTAGGGCCACCCGTATTGAACCGATCCCTGACCGATCCCACGTCCCATGAACCGAACCCACCCCCGACCAGCGCTCTGGGTGAGCGCTCTCATGATCTTTTCCAGCTGCGCGTCCTCCTTCCTCGGTACCGCTTACAAGTACGACTATGGGCTGCAGCAGAGCACGCAGTCATCGGTGAGCGGTGATACGATGCGCTTCGAGGACAGCACGATACTCGTAACGTTCAAGATCGACGAGTTGAACGTCAACTTCGATCTGCTGAACAAAACGGGCGATACGTTGACGGTGGAATGGGAGGATGCGCGGATGAACATGGGCCTTGATGCACAACGCGTAATGCACAAGGGCTTGAAGATGAACCAGAAGGACAAACCAAGGGATCCATCCAAGGTGGCCCCGCACGCGCGGCTGGTCGATTTTGCCTACCCCGCTTCGAATGCCTACTGGACCGGGGATCAGTACATCTCGCCGACCCAGTTCAAGTTCGGGAAATGGGAGCAACGCGAATTGTTCACCAAATACGACCTGAAGGCAGAAAGCATTCGCCAAATGATCATGGATAACAAGGGCAAGCGCTTCACATTGGCCTTGCCAATAGCATCGGGTGGTGCTGCGCGCCCGTACGTCTTTGAATTCGTGGTGAAGGATGTGCGGCCCGTGGTGAAGTAGGGAGGTCACCCTCCGTCCAAGCTGGGGTATCTCAGTACGCGCACTCGCCAAGGCCTCGGGGTGATCACACTACCAGATCCCGAACATCAGACCGACATTCGCGTACCCATAGATGCCTTGCGCGGTGGTGGACGTTGTGCTGTACGTGATGTAACTCGTTTTCTTCTTTCCCAGATTCAGAAGGACCAAAGCACCATCCACCGTTATGCCGAACCGGTTGGAAACGGGGAAGTGGAACCCGTACTCCGTGGAAAGGCCGGATTGGGAGAGCCCCTTTTCGCTTATCGATTGTTTAGGGGCGCCAGAGGAGGTGCCGTTAACGACGTCGTACGTGTATGTGGGTTGGTTTATGACCAGGTTGATGGCAACATGGAAGTACCCCTCTTTGTTCTTCCCGAACAGCAAAAACGGGTTGAACAAAGTGATGTCATACCGTTCGATGGAGATGTCCTGCTCTATTTCCGCGGTGCTCCAGTAGTAGGTGGTGTATTGTCCATAACGCGTGATCGTACTGTTGGATCTTGAGTAGCCCAGACCCCACATGAAGCCCCCCTTGGTATTGATCTTCCAACGCCAGCCACCTTCGACAATGAAACTCCGTCCGATCGCCATTGTGGAATAGTCACCGGTGATGGGGAAGACGATCCCGCCGCTTGCCCCAAGATAGAATCGCTCGATCCGACGTTCCGGGGTTGACGATTGACCAAGAAGCGTGGAAGAAGAGCACAAGACGAGCAAGGTCGCGAGCACTACATGGGGCTGATATCTTTTCATAGTCTGGGGTGGGAATTGAGTAATACACTGGCCAGCTTGTGGCGAGCGGCTCTGGGTTTATTGCCTAAGGGGCGCTTCGGCTGGGTGGAACTTTGATTCATCCCGTCGTCCACCTCACATCTTCTTCCAGGTATTGCCTCAACAATACCGGCACCGCACAACGCTACCAAAATAACCGGAGCACCAATACGGCCGGCCGTGTTTCACCGTCCGGCACCTACCACAGGGGCTTTGCCGCCCCGCCGATAGATTCGGCTCATGGCAACGTGCAAGAACTGTGGCGCACCAGTGAGCGGCGCTTTCTGCGCGAGCTGCGGCCAAAAGGCCTCAACGGAGCGCATTGGTTGGCATTGGCTGGTGCACGAGGTGCAGCACAGCATCTTCCACGTGGACAAGGGCATACTGTTCACCCTGAAGGAGCTGTTCATCCGGCCGGGTCGCATGCTCGGGGATTTCCTGGAAGGCCAGCGCAAACGCCACTTCCCGCCCTTGTCCTTGATGCTGGTGCTGGCCGCCGTGTACAGCCTGCTCTTCCACTTTTTCGTTCCAGACCTCAGCGGTTTCAAAGGGGTGCAGCTGGAAACGATGGAGGCTTCCAACCGCCTGCTGGGCGAGCGGTATGCGCTTTTCGAGCTGGCCAGCCTGCCTGTTTTCTCGGTGTGCTCCTGGCTGCTGCTGCGCCGCTACGGGCACAACTTCACCGAGCACCTGGTGATGAACGCCTTTCTGGGCGGGCAGCGCATCGTCTTCAACATTGCCGCGCTGCCGTTCAACAGTCTCGGTGCACGTGCGATGACGCCGGTCTTCGCCCTTCTCTTTCTGCTCTACCTCGGCTATTTCGTGTTCGGTTTCACCCAGCTGTATGAAAAGCAGAACAGCACCACGGTCGTCATCCGGTGCATGGTGGCCTTTGTCCTGTTCTGGGTGTTCGTTCTGGCGCTCAGCATCATCTGGTTCCTGATGAGGGCAACCGCTCCTTAGGGGACCGCGATACGCCGAACGCTCCGTCACACCCGGCGATTTCGGCATTGCCCCCGGTTAGCTTGCATCATGCGCCGCCTACGATCCTTTTTGCTGCTCGGCACCCTGTGCTCGGCATTGTTCACCGCGGCGCAGGACAGCACCCCGATGACAACACAGTTCGATTTCTGGATCGGCCAGTGGGACCTGACCTGGGCCGACGGCGGCAAGGGAACCAACACGATCACGAAGGAGATGAACGGCCATGTGGTGCACGAGCACTTCGCCGATCCCGCAACCAACTACCACGGCGAAAGCTGGAGCATGTGGGATGCCCCCGCGAACAAGTGGAAGCAGACCTGGGTGGACGATCAGGGGAATTACATGGCCTTCGAAGGCGGCCAGGTGGAGGACCGCATGGAACTGAGCATGCACCAGCCCGACAAGAAAACCGGCGAGCCGGTGCTCTGGCGCATGGTCTTCTTCAACATCACGCCCAACGCCTTCGATTGGGAATGGAGAAGTTCACCCGACGAGGGGAAGACCTGGGAGCTGAAGTGGGCGATCCACTACGTGCGGAGGAGCTGAGCCGGTGGACGGCTCACCGCTGCATCGCCCGCTCGCTCGCCGGCCGCGCGGCTGACTTCGCCCGCAAACGCTCGGGTGTCGCGCGCAGTAGACGCTGGGCTTTTGCCGAGTGTCGTTTCGGTCCAGGGCGTACCGCCCGCAGGTAACAGCGTTGTGCGTTACTCCTTGACCACCCTGGCGGAAGCCAGGCACTGGCCATCAGCGAACACAGCAACGAGATAGACCCCCGGGGCGCCCGCAAGATCCACGGTGGTGCTGGCGGACCTACCCAACGACAGGCTGGACACGTCGCGTCCCAGCGCGTCGACCACAAGCAAGGTGCGGTTGCTCGGGACGGCAGCGCGGTCTTCGATGGTGAGCGGGCCGTCGGTGACACCCGGATAGATGCTCAACGAAGAGGCACTGCCGATCTCGGCAACAGCCGTTGGGACAGCCCGGCGGTATACATCGCCCGGTATGCCGTTGTTCGTTGTGCCGGCAAAGAGGTAGGTGTCGTTCGCAGCGAAGGAGGTGACGGCCATGTTGCTGAGGCCCACATTGTCGGTGCTCCAGCTGGTGCCATTGTTACCGCTCACGTACACGCCCCCGCCGCTCGAGCCGGCGAACAGTTGGCCGCCCACGGCGAACATTTCCATGATGTTCGTGCTCAAGATGCCGTTGTTCACGGCGCTCCAGCTGGCCCCATCATCGGTGGACCGGAACACCCCGTTGTTCGTTGCGGCATAGAGGTCTGCGCCATCGGAGAGGATGTCGGACACGTTCCCGTTGGTCAGTCCGTTGTTGGCGTCGGCCCAGGTGTTCCCATTATCGGTGGAGCGGAACACCCCCGTACCAGCGGACCCGGCGAAGAGGTCGGTGCTGTGGCGGCAGATGGCGTTGAGGCTGCTTGCGCCCAATCCGCTGTTGGTCGCTGTCCAGGTCGATCCGCTGTTGACAGAGCGGAAAACACCGCAGCCCGAAGCCGCGAACATGACGGGGCCCTCGACCAGCAGATCCATGATCGCCAGGTTGGTACCAATGATGCCGTTGTTCATGCCGGCCCAGGAGGCACCTTGATCGCTGGAGCTGTACACGCCTTCGACAGTGCCCGCGAACAAGACCCCGCCATCGATGGCGGTGGAATAGATGTATGGCGACGTGAAGTCTTCCCAACTGGTGTTCGCCAGCCAGGTATCGCCATGATCGAGCGAAACAAAAACGCCCGTACCGGCGGTACCCGCGATGACGACCGCATCTTCCACGGCGACGCAGTTGATCTGCGCATTCGGATTGTTCGTGTGCGCCCACTGGCCCTGAACGTGCAGGCACAGTGGTAGACAGCAAGTGGCGAAGAGGTGTTTCATGAGGTCAGGGTCTGATGGGTCGACTGCGGTGCGAGGAAGAAATGTAGAGACAAATCCCGCGCAGGCCCGGTCGTCACTTTCAAGCAGACCCCTCCATCAACGCGCCCCGCCCCACGCTCAGCGCTGCATCGCCCGCTCGCTCCCCGCTCGCGATGGATAGCGCGACTGCCGGGGCATCATGGAGATGACCTTGGACTTCACCGCCGGCTGTGGCGCCGGGCGCGCTGCTGACTTCCGCCGGCTGCGCTCCATGATGGCGCGTGCGATCAGGTAGCACACCGTGCTTTCGGCCCCCTGGTTCAGGTTCACGCTGTGCTCTTCCAGCCCATCGTAGCAGCCGCCCGATGCGCGGTTGTACATCACCTGCGCCAGGTGGTTGCGGCCGAGGAACCACTCGAAGGCCATGTGCAGTTTGCGTTCGAGATCGGGTTCGCCCAACACTTCGCTGAAGAGCGCCAACGCCGAAACGGTGTACGCCGCATCGATGGGCTGCTCGCCATACAACTCCGGCACCATACCGGGTTTCATCCAGCTGCGGTTGGAGATGATCCGCAGCATGTCGCCCTTGAACGTGCACCCGAGCAGGAACCCGAATGTGTTGATGGCCGTCTCGCGGAACGCCAGGCGCTTCGTTTCCAGGTAAGCCAGGAGCATGGCTTCGGGCAGCACCGCGTTGCCGTATGTGAGGATGGGTTCGAACCAGTTCCAGTGCTCGGTGGCGGTGTCGTTGTACGTCCTCATCAAGCGATCGCCCAGGTGCTCGATCAGCGCGCTGATGCGTTTGCTGCTGCGCACGGAATTGTACGCGTGCAGCCCCTTGATGCAGAACGCGATGGCGCGCGAAGAGGTGAGGTCCGTGACCCAGGGCAGGGTGGCCAGCAAGGCGTTCTCGGCACTGCGCACAAGGCCAGCAGGCAGCGCTTGCTCGTGGGCCACGCAAACCCCCAGCGCCCACACCGCGCGCCCATTGCTGTCGTCCAGGTTCTCGCCGTGGTTCTGTTGGGTGAACGCGCCGAGCGTATCGGCGTAGTTGAGGAAGCGGCCGTTCTCCTGCTGGCAATGGATGATGTAGGCGAGGTAGCGCGCGGCCAAACCGTTGTCATGCAGCGAGGGTCCCACGTTGCCGGCGTGCATGCACACGGCGATCAGCGCCCGTGCATTGTCGTCCACGGTGTGCCCCGATGCGGGATCGGGCTCGCTGATGTCGGAGAACTGCAACATGCCCACGTTGTTGGTGAGGCGTTGCAGGTGTTGCAACGAGACCTCCGGCCATTGGAACCGCAGCGCGTCGGTGCTGTTGGTGCGGCGCCCGAACGTGCGTGCATGTGCGATGGCCACATTGTCCCACGCTGTTGCGCGCATGCGGTGCAGGGCGTTGCGCCCCATGCGGTCCATGCGCGCGGGATCCAGCAGCAGTTCAATGGCGGCCTGCGCCAGTTGATCGGGGTTGTGGAAGTCGATCAGGATGCCGGTGCCGTCATCGAGCACTTCCGCGGCGTGCGGTATGCGGGTGGAGATGACCGGGCATCCGCAACCCATGGCGTAGGCGAAGGTGCCGCTCACCGCTTGTTCGGGGTCCTTCGACGTAAAGAGGTAGACATCGGTGAGCTGCAGGTATTCCAGCAGTTCGTCGATCGCCAGGTAGCGGTCCACAAAGCGGACGTGGTCCTGCAGGCCGAGCTCATCCACCTTGCGCAACAACGCCTCGCGGTATACCTCGCCCTCCTGGCGCACCACCTCCGGATGGGTGCGGCCCAGCACCAGGTACAGGACATCGGGTGATCGTTCCTTGATCGCCACCAGCGCATCCAATGCTGTTTCAATGCTCTTGTTGGAGCTGAGCAGTCCGAAGGTGGAAAGCACCTTGCGGTCCTGCAGCCCGTACTTCTCCTTCACCAGTTGCTTGTCGCGCCACTTCACCGGATGCGTGCCGTGCGCGATCACGGTGATCTTGTCGGCAGGGATGGCGTAGTCCTGGCGAAGGATGCTGGCCGAGCGTTCGGTGAGGACGATGATGTCGCGGGCCCGATCGGCCAGGGCGCAGATCATGGCCTTGCGCTCAGTGGAAGGTGCGGGCAACACCGTGTGGAAGGTGACGGCGATGGGCTTGTGAACGGCATCGAGGAACTGCAGCAGGTATTGGCCCTGCCCGCCGTTGAACAAGCCGAACTCGTGCTGCACCCACACCTGCGCGATGCGCGGGTCGTGGTCCACTTCCAAGGCAAGGCGGATGTGGTCGTCAACATCCAATGTGTTCAGCTGGTGCGTTACCTCGCTCGGATAATCGCGGGTAACGGCGCCATCCTCCAATGCACAGATGGTATAGCGGTGCGGACCGCTGAACGTGCGGTTCAATGCCGTAACAAGATCCTGCGTGTAGGTGGCGATGCCGCAGACACGGGGTGGATAGGATGTGAGGACCAGGACCTGGCCCCCGGAAGTGGTATTCATCTTGCGCTCCTTTTCAATTGTTCCAACAACGCGGTCAACTTCACCGATGCCACCGCCACGCGTTCGTCGGCAGCACCGTAGTAGATGTAGAGGTCGTCATCGAACACGGCGGTGCCGGAGGGGAAGACGATGTTCTTCACGTAGCCTTCTTTCTCCCATTCGTCCCGCGGCGAGATCAGCGGTTTCTTCAACCGGCCGATCACCTTGCGCGGATCATCGAGGTCGAGCAATGCTGCGCAGGCGTGGTAGACGAAGCCGTTGGGCGTGTCCTCCGCCGCGTGGTAGATGATCAGCCAGCCATCGGCGGTCTCGATGGGCGGGGCGCCGCCGCCGATATGGCTGGACTCGTGCGGCAGCAAGGGATCCATGACGATGTGCTCCTTGAGGTCCATGAGGTAGTGTTCCCAGAACGTCCGGTCCAGGTCCTTCGGGTCATCGAAGAGCACCAGTTGGATGCCGGGGTGGATGCGGTGCAACAGCGCGAACTGCCCCTTGATCTTCCGGGGGAAGAACATGAGGTTCTTGTCCCACACGAGCAGTTTGTCCGCCATCTCCTCTCCCAAGCCGTGCTCCTTCAGCACCTTGTAGTGGAAGAGGTATTTCTGGTTCAGGTCGACGCAACAGTCGATCAATTTCTTGAACTCGCGGTAGGTGAACTGCGGCGTGATCACGGGGTGCTTCGTGAACGTCTTCAGGTCCTGCGAGGTGGCGTAGGCGCCCATCGCGTTCATGCGGTCGTACACCGTGTAGGTGAGGTAGTAGGTGTCGTCGATCTTCACGATGCGCGGATCCTCGACGCCTTGCGATTCGTAGGGATGCTCGGGGATCATCAGCGGCTTGTCGGCGCGCATGGCCACCTCCCGTGGGCCTTTCAGGATGCAATGCCCCACAGTGGAATAGTTGCCATGGCGCACGGCGCGGTAGAACATGTGCACCTCATCGCCCACGCGGATGCACGCCGGATTGAGCGCGCCGGCGTTCTCGAAGCCATGGTCCGTTTTGTCCAGCACCACGCCGTGGCGTTGCACCGATGGTTCGAGCGCTGTCTTGATCATCGATCCTTGTTCCATGGGTTGCTCCTGTCGCGGTGCGACCGGTGTTCGTCAGCAGTTCAATTCCCGCACCGCGGAACAGGATGCGCGGGAGTGCCTGTCGATCACGGAATTGGCGATCACCCCCCTGAGCAGTGCGATGCGTGCGCGGGTAAGCAATGCCCCCATTCCGGGAAGAACGTCCCCGTTCCCGGAACATCACTTTATTCCCCCTCGGGGCGGTGATCCGCTGTAGGTATCCGTAACGCGTGGGCTTCGCGCTAGATCACGTGGTTTGAGGAACAGCACGGTGGCAATGCCCCACAGCGTGATCAGCGCGCCAACGATGGGCACGACATCCGGTGTGGCGGAGTCGCAGGTGAAGGCGATGTCGATGGTGCTGTGCAACAGGGCGACCACCAATACACTGCCGCGTGAGCCATTGAACAGCCAAGTGAGCAGGACGCTGCCCGTGAGCAAGCTGAACAACCATCCCGCGATGCCCGCCAGGTCCATGCTCACATAGCCCGGCCGATACAGGAAAAGCGGCCAATGCCACAGCGCCCAGAACAAAGTCAGCACCACGGAAGCCCAGAGCGCGTTCATGCCGTGTTGCAAGCGGGGCAGTGCGTAACCACGCCAGCCGGTCTCTTCCCCGAAGCCGAAGAACACCAGGTTGTACAGTGCGAAAACCACGAACGACCAAGTCGGGAACTCGCGCGTCCTCAACATTCCGGATAGGCTTAACGGGTCTTTGGAGAATGCCATGGCCACCAGCAACAACACGAACGGCCCGAACAAGGCGATCGCCCAGTAAAGGCCTTTGCCCGGGGAGATCATCGCCACGGCCAATTTCCTGATCCCGGACCCACCTGTCTCCCGCCACATCATCACGAACGCCGCGAACAGGGGCCCTAGGCCGCCCAACGCATGTTGCAGGGGAAACACAGGCAACACCGCAACACCGAACGCAGGTAGCCAGAGGGGAGCCCAGATCAACCACGAGATGCCATAGGCCAGGGCGAAGAAGCGGAGCAGGTCGCGTTGCATGCGTCCGTGAAGCTAGTTCCACAGGTCGCCACAGGTGTTGCTTCGCGAGAGTGCCAGTGCCGGCTGGATCGCCTCGATCGTCGGCTGCCCATGCAACGGACCTAGCTTTCGGGAAACAGCAACATGTCAACGCACAACAAGAAGCAGTTCGGGGTATGGATGGATTCGCAGCATGCGACCGTTGCGGGAAAGACAAGTCCGGAGAGCAACGACTTCGTGGTACTGGGTCATGTGAAGAACCCCGGGGCGGAACGCAACTCGAACGAGAACGCAGCGAACAACCAGGAGATCGCATTGACGCACAAGTTCTTCAAGGAGATCGCCGCGATCATGCCGAACGTGGACGAGGTGCACGTGACCGGGACCGGACAGGTGCAGGAACAGTTCATCCATTTCTTGGCGGATACACCGCAGTACAAGAACACCGTGTCCACGGAAAGCACCTCCAACAAGATGGAGGATGCGCAGCTCGTTGCCTTCTTCGGCAAGCACTTCAACTGACCGGATCGTTCCGCGGAGGGCAAGGGGACAAGGCCTGTTATCGCTGTGCGGTTGTGCCCGGACCCCCTTCCGGAATGCATGCGTAAGCGGAGGGAATTCCACAGCCTGCGGGGCGCGGCGGCCACAAGCCGCTCAAGTGCCGCACACGTCGGCAGGCGCTGGAATGGAAGCTGGGCGTGGCTTGTGCGGTTCCTGGTCAGAACCGGCAGGGTAGTGGAGCAGGTCGGTGAAACCGACCGCACATGGCCCCGGCATTATCCGCTGCACATCCACATTCGATCGACGGTGGGGATCTTGAAGGCAAGCTGCAATACCTGCTGGCGGAGGAATTGTGCGGATTGGATACGGCGGCCATGATTCTTGGGGCCCCCGACCCCACGCTGGAAGACGGGTTCGATGAAACGGGGGAAGAGCACGTGTCTCTGGTCCATGATGCCGACGGAACCCAAGGCGCATTGTTATGATGGCGCATCGCCTGCAGCGCAGCATCGCCACCGGGCTCGACCTGTTCTTCGAGGGCATGGGTACGATCCTTTGGCAGTCCGTCGCAGCAACTGTTGTTGTCTCGCTCGGTGTTTTCACCCTCGCTGTGCGGTTCGTCCGCAACCACCTCTGACATCCTTAAGCTCAACCGACCGACCACCGATCGCACGAAAAGAAATGACGCCATGGACAACCGCAAGAAGAACATGAACACCATACCGCCCAGCACCCCGCAGGGTCCTGAGAGCAACCAGATGCTGGTGTCACCCGAGCTTCGGGAAGAAACCTATCCAGCAGAACGTCCGGGTGCCACCACCGGCGAGGGAAGTCCGGTGGCTGGTCAGTCCACGGGCATTCCAGCGCCCGCAAGGCATGCCGAGAAACACCCGAGCGCCGAACAGGAAGGAGGTCCGCTATTGGAGAAGAAGGGACAAACGCCCGGCAAGAAAGAGGGAAGGGATCAGCACGAGCGGTGACGCTCGATGATCAGCGCTACTGCTTCACCACACGCCGTGTATCCAGCACGGCTTCGTTCCGCAAAATGCTGCAGAAGTAAATGCCCTTGGGCAGGGTGCCGGTATCCATGCGCAGCGTTGTGCCGCCTGCGGTGAACGTGGACGATCCCACTTGCGTACCGAGCAGGTTGTACAGGGTGGCACTTGTGGCGCCCGTGATTTCCACGGTGAGTTGGTCCCGGAACGGATTGGGATAGAGGGCGGTGTTGACCACCGGCTCCGCTGCCTGTACCGCCAAGGGATCAGCGACCACGATGTATGCATCCTCGCCGTGCGGCGCATTGGGGTGGCAGACATAGTAGTAGATGCCCGGATAGTTCACCACGTACTCGAAGTCGTTGAACGTGTCGTCGATGACGCCGTACCAAGAATCGGCCAATGCTGGGATATCGGTTTCAGCGATCGGCCCCACCACATGGTTGCCGGAGATCCAGGTCCAATGGACGGTGTCGCCAACGTTCGCGTTCACAGTGACGGGCAGGAAGTGCGACGCACCGTTCTGGCAAGTGACGGTATGCACAGTGGCGTTCGCGGAGAACGTGAAAACCACGAGCAACGAAAGCGTAACGATCTGCTTCATGAACGAGCGGTTGGTTCCGTACGAAGGTAGAGTGTCGCAGCGCGACCAATAGATTTGGTGAACAGAGGCCACCCATGAAGATCCCTTTGACCACCGCCGTTCTTTTCGCTGCGCATATCGCTTGTGCCCAAGGCATGGGCCTGGATCCCACCTTCAACTTCGATGGCGTGGCCACGATGAGTTTCGGCATGTATCACCAGGGGGGCAGTGACCTATGCCTGCAGCCGGATGGCAAGATCGTGATGGTGGGTCGCTGCGGCACCAACTCGCTGCACGACCTGGCGATGCTGCGCTTCAACCCCAACGGCAATTTGGACACGAGCTTCGATGGCGATGGCAAGGTGAGCATGCCGTACGGCATCTGGACCGAGGCCTTTACGACAGTGGCCCTTCAACCCGATGGGAAGATCGTTGCAGCGGGTTACTACCAGACCGGCGCGGACATCGATTACCTGGTGGCGCGCTTCCACGCCAACGGAGCACCGGACACGACATTCGGCGTGGCAGGCTTCGCTACCGCCGCGCTCGGAGCGGAGGACGACATTATTACCTCCATGGTGATCCAACCGGATGGGAAGATCCTGGTGGCAGGTTGGTCGCAATCGCAGAACGATGCGGAATCCGATTTCTCTCTGGCGCGGTTCGATAGTACCGGGGTTCTGGATCCGACATTCAGCGGCGACGGCAAACTGGTCTCGAACTTCTGGTTCCGCAACACCTTGACGGACATGCTCCTGATCCCTGATGGCCGCATTGTTGTCACCGGCTACAACGAGTACGGCGTGCTGACCAGGGATCTGCTCACCGCGCGCTACATGCCCGATGGCACATTGGACAACAGCTTCGGCAACGGCGGATCGGTTGTTACGGACGTCTCGCCCGACGACGAGGAAGCAGCCGCCATTGCGCTGCAACCCGATGGCAAGATCCTGGTGGCGGGTTGGGACCGCCATTACAGCGTTGGCCGGATGTTGCTGGTGCGCTACGACACCACTGGCGCATTGGACGCCTCTTTCGATGGCGATGGCATTGATACACTGGCCATCGGTACCCTTGGCGCTTGGGCCATCGATGTGCTGGTGAAAAGCGATAGCAGCATTGTTGTGTTGGGCGGCACCAGCACGGCCGGCGGGTCGCAGGAGGAGCTGGTTCTGGTGCGCCACACGCCGGATGGCGCGCTCGATACCACCTACAATGGCACTGGTATTTACACGGCGGCGCTACCCGGTGTGAGCTCCTTCGTCCTGGGCAACATGGAAATGCAACCCGATGGGAAGATCGTTACCGGCGGAGTGATGGAGAGTTCCATCCCGAATTTGTTCCTGGCCGTGCGGTTGAATGGCTCACCGAACACGGCGGTCGTGGGCCCGCAGGAACGCTCTGTGCGATTATCCGTTTTTCCCGATCCGTTCGAAAGCGCAGCGACGGTGGAATTCGAACTGGCGACATCCGAGCAGGTGTCGCTGCACCTCTACGATGCGGAGGGACGGCTCGTGCGGACGATTCTTTCTACGCAACAGCGCTCGGCCGGTCCGCACCAGGAAACGCTTGACATGTCCGGCGTTGCACCGGGCAGTTACACTCTGCTGCTCACCAGCGGCAACGCGCGATCAAGCGTGGCGTTGGTGAAGCGTTGACCATCGTTCTGCGCCGGACGCCATCCGCATCTCCGTCTTTTCGCCACAGCATTCGCAGCGTCACTCTTCTTTCACGAACCGCTTTGAAAAGGACCTCGTTCCCGAGGTGACACGCAGCAGGTATATCCCGTTGCTCAAACCGGTCAATGGGAGCCGAAGGGGTTCATCAGCGACCAACTCCGCGACCCGCGCTTCATGAACGACCTGGCCGTTCAGGTTCAAGATGCTCACATCGGCATCCATCATATCGCTGCCCACGCTCAGGTTCAGTTCGTCAGTCGCTGGATCGGGATACAGTTCTGATACTTCTTCCACAACGGCTGCATTCTTTTCCTGGCTCATCAAGAGCATGTTGTTGGTGTAGTACACCTTGACCTTCACGTAGTCAACACTCACGGTCGCGGCGGAGGTGGTGTTCAAATTCTTGTAGGAGATGCGAACGCCATAATTGGGCGATGTCAGCCAATCCCACTTCAATCCGCTGTCCCACGAATCAACGGGGCCACCATATGTTCTCAAGGTGTAAGTCGTACCGATGAATGAGCCCTTCGCCTTGTTCAGGGTAGTGCCGACAGGGCCATCCCAAACGAATTTCTGGATGCTCAGGTCCTTGACCGAGTTGGGCATGGAGGCCTTGACGCGGATCGTCACCTCCACGCCGACAACGGCATCGTCCACTCCGAGATTGAACCCGAACCCGGTCGCCTGCAGAGCGACGCTTTTGAAGCACTTCGTCGCATTGCAAACGCCGTTCTTGCCGAGATTCACGGTCGCCGCACCGTTGTACAAGGAAACCACGTCGCCCGGATCCGTCCATTGCTTGTTGTTCCCCGAAGGGATGTTCGCAGCAACCGTTGGGTAATGCGTGACCGATTGAGCCTTCGCGGAAAGTGCCACGACCACCAGGGCCAGTGCCATGGCACCGAGCCGAACTGAGCGTTCCATATTTTTCATCGTCTTCCAGGTTTTGATGGGGATGGGTGAACGGCCAAAGGCGCGTACCCCGGCGTGAACAAGGATGATGTGCTCACCCCGTTAAGCCGGAGACGAACGCCTATCCGAATGTAGCGATCCGCCTGCGGCACCAAGCCCCTGGCCAGCACCATAGGTCAAGGCCTTCCGAAAGTCCAGGCCCCCCGGCGCACGGCACGTCAGGCAAGAAAGTCGTCTGAGTACTCAGGCGTCGTCCTCCCCGGCCAGCATGCGCTTCACCCAGCGTTCCGCCTCCTCCATTCGCGGGAACACTTTGAAGTGGATGCCGGGCGGCGGATTCCCGATACGGTAGTCATGCAACTGCTCGAACAGCTGGCCTTCGGCCACCCAGGCTTGCACGTGCGTAACGCGATCCATTCCGAGAACCTTCCACGGATCGTTCTCCACGAAGCTGAGCGCGAAACGCGCGGTCTCCGGGATCTGCACGATCACAGCTTCGGGGTCCGGTCCCGGAAGGAAGCGGCGCGCCTCCACGTTCTCGGCTACTGTTTGCGCATTGATGGTGCTGTGCGGCTTGTAGCGGCGGAGCAACACCCGGTCGGCCATGCGGCTGGCCGTGGCCGTTGAAGTATGCACACTGGGTTCCATGTTCTTCTGCTTGCGGTGCACTAAAGCTCGGCGGAACGGCCGCTGAGGGCAAGTGCGGATCGACGAGGGCGGCAAGGGGCAGGGATGGAACGGTCACTGACCTGTACCAGCCGGGCCACTTGGCCAAAGCACACTATGTTCAACCCGGACCCATGTCGATGCAAGTCGCAGTTACAGGTGCCAGCGGGCATATCGGCAACGTTGTGTGCCGGGTACTTCTGGAAAGAGGCCATCGCGTGCGTGCCTTGTACAACGCTGATGACCGAGCGTTGGCCGGTCTTGATCTGGAGCGGGTGCAGGGGAATGTGCTCGTGAAAGAAGATCAGTTGCGCCTCTGCGAAGGCTGCGAGGTGGTGGTGAATTGCGCGGCGATCATCAGCGTTGCGGGAGATCCCACCGGCATTGTGTACCGCACCAATACCGAAGGGCCCAGGAACGTTCGCGAAGCGGCGGCTGCACAAGGCGTCAAGCGGTTGGTGCATATCAGCAGCGTACACGCCGTGACCGAACTGCCGCATACGATGGCGTATGATGAAACGCGGCCCTACAAGGTCGCGAGCGACTACGCTTATGACCATTCGAAGGCCAAGGGCGAACAAGTGCTCTTCTCTGCCGGCGGAAAGGATGCACTGGAATTGGTGGTGCTGCGGCCCAGCTGTGTAGTGGGCCCCTTCGATGCGAAGCCTTCGAAAATGGGCGCGGCGCTGCTCGACTTCCACCGCGGCAAGGTGCCCGTGCTGCCCGCGGGCGGCTACGACCTGGTGGACGTGCGCGATGTTGCACGCTCGGTCGTAGAGGCCATCGACAAAGGCCGCAACGGCGAGGTCTATGTCCTCAGTGGGAAGTATTTCAGCATGAAGGAGCTGGCACTAGCCGTGCAACGCGTCACAGGAAAGAGGGTACCACATCGTGTACTGCCATATCGTCTATTGAGGGCACTGCTGCCCTTCGTTTCGGCATACGGCTGGATCACGAACAAGGAACCACGCTTCAACATCGAATCGATCGATGCGCTCAAGAACGGGCACCCGAACATGGACAACAGCAAGGCGCGGAAGGAATTGGGGCACGGCACAAGACCGCTCGAGGAAACGTTGCGCGACTTTTACCAATGGCAGAAGGAGAGGGGTGTGATCCAATAGCACATGGAACTGCGCACGCTTGAGTTGATCACCTACGGCTGGATGGCGCTGGCCATCGTCGTGCACGTAACGATGTTCTTCGTCACCGCGCCGTTCGGCCGGCACACATCGGAGAAGTGGGGGCCCACGATCAACAACAAGTTGGGCTGGTTCATCATGGAGCTGCCGTCGTTGGGCATCATGGTGTACTTCCTCTTGTGCGGAAGCAACCCATTGCTGAACTACGGATGGATCCTGTTCGCGCTCTGGGTCACTCACTATGTCAACCGAACGGTGATCTATCCGTTGCGCATCCGATCAACGCCCAAGCGCATACCGTTGTTCATCGTGGGCAACGCCATCCTGTTCAATGTCATGAACGCGGGCTTGAACGGCTACTACCTCGCCGAACTATCTCCTCTTGAGAAGTACGACGCGTCCTGGTTGACGAGCGCTCACTTCATGATCGGCCTCCTCGTATTCGCATGCGGCATGTACATCAATATGAGGTCGGACAGCATCCTCATCAACCTGCGGTCGAAGAACGAAAGCGGTTACCGGATCCCGCAGGGCTTTCTGTTCGATCGCATCTCCTCGCCCAACCTCTTCGGCGAGATCATCGAGTGGGCGGGCTTTGCGATCATGGCGTGGAACCTGCCGGCGTTCAGTTTCGTGCTGTGGACCTTTGCGAACCTGGTGCCTCGCGCCAAGAACCACCACGATTGGTACCACCGGACGTTCCCTGATTATCCAAAGGAGAGGAAGGCTGTTTTCCCCGGCCTGCTCTGATGGATACGCTCTCTTTGTACTTGCATTCAACCGGCGACCGCCATGAATGAATTCAATTATCCGCTCCATCTGCGTTGGGCTGACATGGACCCCAACTTCCACCTGCGCCACGACGTGTACTATGCCATCGGGGCACAGATCAGGATCGAGGCCCTGGCATCGGTGGGCATTACCAGCATGCGGATGCAGGAAGGGAACATCGGCCCCATCATCTTCCGTGAAGAGTGCATCTTCAAACGCGAGATCAGGCTTGGCCAGAAGCTGGTGATCGATGTGAGGTTGAGCAAGGCACGTGAGGATGCATCACGCTGGTCCTTCCGGCACGGCATACTCCGCGAGGACGGCACGCTATGCGCGGTGATGAACCTGGACGGTGCGTGGATCGACACGAAGCTCCGCAAGCTGGCGATCCCCGAGCGGGAATTCGCGAACGACTTTTTCAAGCTGCCACGGACGGAGGACTTTGAGATGCAACCGGTGCCAGCGCCAAGATCCGCGTAGGCGATCTACTGCTTCACCACACGGGTGTGCTCCAAGATGCCACGATCGCCATTGGACAGGCGGAGTGTGTAAGCGCCCGGCCCAAGTCGCGAGAGGTCCATCGGGGCCAAGCCTCTTCCGTCCTCGATGTTCACGGCCTGCTGCACCATGGACCTACCGGTAGCGTCCAACATTTCCAACCGTGCCGTTGCATCGATCCACTTCGGCAGATCCACCCATACCTGGATCATGTCGGTTGCCGGGTTCGGAACAGCCAACAGTTTGCTGGTAACACCTGAGCAATCGGCCAGCGGCACAACCTCGGTCAGTTTCACTTCTCCGTTCAGATCCACCTGCCGCAAGCGGTAGAACGCCCCCGTGGCATCCAAGGGGCGTGGGTCGGAGAAGAGGTATTGTGTCAATTGTTCGCTGTTGCCCACGGCGTTCACCGTTCCGATGTCCGTGAACTTCACACCATCGGCGCTGCGCTCCACCACGAAGTGACCGCTGTTGTGCTCGCTTGCGGTGGCCCACTCCAACAAGGGGTGGTCCACCTCACAGGTCGCCCGCAAGTACAGGAACTCCACCGGGAGGATGGTGCAGTCAAGCCCGGCGGTACCGGTCCAATTGAGCGCAAAGCCATTGGTGCCCGAGGTGGCCGACCAACCATTTATGAGGATGTAATACGTCTGCCCGGCGATGACGTTGAGCGGGGCCACCCATTGGTTGCCGTTCACATCTTCCGAATTATCCAGCGCGCCGTTGCCCAAGCCCGTATTGCCATTCCCTGCGTTGATCGCGTAAGAGCAGCGGATCGGGGTGCCCAATGATCCACAGCCTACGTTCGGGCCATAAACCACCGGATCGAAATCATCAATGTTGTTGTTCGGATTGATCGTGAAGGCGAGCGTTCCGCTGGTCTGGATCTGTATTCGGTACCAATTGGTGTAGACCTCAGAGGTGTTACAGCCGGAACAGCCTTGGGCAACGATCCCCGGACCGACAGAAGCATCACTGAACGTTTGGTTGTTGCAGATCGGCGTGGCGAAGGCGCAATCGGCATTGGTGTTGCCCAGCGGACCTATGCCGCACGGCACACAAGAGAGGGTGGCCGCCCAGCCCGGAAGCTGAACAGTGCCATCGGAGACAAAGCGGAAGGTGAGGCAGCCGCTGGCGTTATTGGCCGTGATCGTTCCGGGGGAAGTGGTGCAGTTGCTGTAAAGCGCCGGACTGTTCTGTGCGGGACCGTTCAGGATCTGGAGGTAATCGCAGCAACTGTTGGGTCCGAAGCACAGGAAATAGGTATCGAGCATCGAGAAACTCGTGAACGTGGCGCGCACGCACATACCCGGACTGCTCGGGCAGAATGTGCGGTAAATGGCGTTCACATTCGCCGCATAGTTGCCACCCGCGCCACCGCTATCGTAGAAGGTGCCCGAACAGGTGGAGACGAGGCAGGCGCCGTTGTATGTGTTCTGCACCCCGACGCTGGGCATGATATAGGTCTGGCCAATAACGGTGCTGCACAGCACACCGATGGAGATGGTGGTGCCCACCGCCCGGCCGAGGGTCCGTGTCATCATGGTGCTGCCCATCAGTATTGCACTTTCTGCTTTTGGCCTTTGCCGCTCATCATGTAGGCCAGGTAAGCTGTGCGGTCCGTATCGTTGAGCTGCGCCAGCAACAATTGCTCAAAGGCTTGTCTGCTCAAGAGCAGTAGCTCGCGGCCGATATCATCCTCTTGGATGACCACGCTCTCCGTTTCCGTGCGGTAACCGTTGTATTGGTCCAGATCCACCGCAGCGATCTCCGCTTCGGTGGCCGCCCGATACCCACCGCTGTCGGCCACCAGGAACGACGCCGAATAGAACAACAGCATGCCTTCATACTTGTAATGGCCATTGAGGAACATGTCCTGAACATTCGCCATTCCATAACGCGCCACCATCTTATCCAGGGCGGCTTGGCTTTGCGCGTGGGCCATGGAGGCCCAACCCACAAGGGCCCACAACAACAGGTGTCGCTTGGCAATAGACATCAAGAGCGTAAGTTACAGGGGTGGCCCGCCGAAGGCAATCGGTCACCGGTTCCGCCCCCTACGGCTGGTTCTTGAACCGCAGTACAAGGACGCCGTCCCCGATGGTCTGGTCGCCTGCTAGGCCGTCGCAGGAGAAGAACGTGCCACTGAACACTGCGCGGATCTTGGTGTAGAAGTCCTGGCCGATCTGCTGCTGCGCGATGTGCGTGATCTCGAACGAGCCGCTCGGTCCCGCACCGCATGATGTGCCGAACCACTGATCACTACCGTTCCACCACTGCATGGTCACTCCATCGATACCGCCCAGCGGCTGGGCCAATACACGGGTACCCGGGGCGAAGAAGTCCTGGAACTCCGTGGTGTTGGGAATGGTGCCAACGAATTCAAGGGTGCCCATCTGCAATTTGAAGAGATCGTCGCCACCGTTCTCGAACCCGGCGAGGTATACCGCCGCGGAAGTATCGGGTGCCGGCCCGCCGGTGATGTCGCTATCGAAGAGTTCACTGATGGAGCCACCCGCTTGCAGGGTAACGGTGCTGCCGTTCACGTTCATCTTCACGATGGCGGCATCGGAAATGGACACCTGGCTGGCGTTGCTGGCGGGGGCTTCTTCAGGCTCGTCCTCATCCTCTTTCTTGCACCCACTGAAAAGGAGGGTGGGCAGTAACACTGCGGCGATGAGCGTCTGCGTGTGGAAGGGTTTCATGGGCAGGGCTTAGGGTAGCACCAAACTATCGCCTTGGTCGGAAAGGACAAAGCACCCCGAGCATCATCATCCCGCGACTTTCACCACTTTTCGGAACGCCGCTTGTGTACGGCGCGTACACAAGCCCCACAACCAACCTTCATGAATACCACGCTCATCACAGCCCTTGTCGTATCGCTCGCCTTGGCCTCATTCACTGCTTCCGCCCAGGAGGGCAAGCCGCAAAAGGCCGACCACCGCAATGCCTTCAGCCCGGTAACGGTGGAAAACGCCGAGGTGAAGCTCGAGATGCAGGACGCCTTGGCCGAGGCGACTTATTGCAAGTTCCGGTTCAAGGCCACCAACAAAACGAACGACTACGTGTTCGTTGATCCGGCCAAGTTCAAGGTGACGCTCGGTGGTGCGGCGATGGGCTTCAAGGAAAAAGCCTTCATGTTGCGCCCCTATGAAGATGCCGTGCGCACGTTGAACGTCATCGGCGGTACCGCATATCACCAGGAGAGTTTTTCCATCGACTTCGCAGATGGGTTCCACCTGGCCCCGAGCAAGGGCAGTGTGGTCACGGTGGAAGAATTCACGCTGCCCGCCTCGAAGAACGAAGTGAGCGGCGGGCCGTTCACGGTGAACCTGCAGAGCCTGAGCCAGGAAACCGATAAGACGCAGGCCAAATTCAACGTGAAGTACACCGGTAGTGCATTGGGCATCGTTGATCCCAGCAAGGTGAGCTTCCGCATTCCGGCGGGCCAGGTCTTCGCCACGGCGAAATCGAAGTCGAAACCAGTGGTGCTTACGGGTGGCGAGAGCGACAACTTCACGGTTACGGCCGAGATCCCCGGCAAGATCGCGGACATGCAGTTCACCACGCTCACGGTGCTGTGGAACGAGACCTTCGTGGAGAGTGCGAAGAGGGCGTTGACCGTTGATCAGGCCGCCTTCACGCTGGACGCGGCGAAGACGACGGAGATCAACAAGTGAGGAGGCGGCAGCGCCTCACTCTTGGATCGCCGCGATCCCCGGCAGCACCTTGCCTTCGAGGTACTCGAGCATGGCGCCACCGCCCGTGCTCACGTAGCTGATCTTGTCGGCGAGGTTGAACTGGTTCACGGCGGCAACGCTGTCGCCACCGCCAACCAGAGAGAATGCGCCATTGGCCGTTGCTTCGGCAACCGCGTTCGCAACGGCGATGGTGCCGGCTTGGAAACTCTTCATCTCGAACACGCCCATGGGTCCGTTCCACAACAAGGTCTTGCTGCGCTTCACCGCCGCGTTGAAGGACTTGATGCTCTCCGGACCGATGTCCAAAGCCATCCATCCGTCGGGCACGGCATCCGCAGCGCACTGATCCGTATTGGCGGTATCGGCAAAGGCATCGGCCACGACCGCG
Source organism: Flavobacteriales bacterium (assembly GCA_049289815.1). Classification (GTDB taxonomy): domain Bacteria; phylum Bacteroidota; class Bacteroidia; order Flavobacteriales_F; family PHOS-HE28; genus PHOS-HE28. Next base: position 6,078 of record JBATMK010000027.1, on the reverse strand, counting down.
TCCGTGGGAAGGTGCAACTTCACGCCTTTCTCCGTTGCTTTTTTGATGATGGTGCGCGCGGTCTCCATGTGATCGTCCTCCACCAATGAAGCACCGACCTGTCCGCCGCTCGCCTTGATGAAGGTGTTGGCCATGCCGCCGCCGATGATCACTTCATCGCACTTGCCGAGCAGGTTCTCCAGCACATCGATCTTGCTGCTCACCTTGCTGCCACCGATGATGGCGGTGAGCGGCCGCTGCGGGTTGCCGAGCACCTTGCCCACGCTGTCGATCTCGGCTTGCATCAGGTAGCCGAACATCTTGTCCTTGGGGAAGAACTTCGCGATGATGGTGGTACTGGCATGCGCGCGGTGCGCGGTGCCGAACGCATCGTTCACGTACACGTTCCCCAGGTCGGCCAGTTGCCGTGCGAAGGCTTCGTCACCTTTTTCCTCAGCCTCGTGGTAACGCAGATTCTCCAATACCAGCACCTCACCGGGCATCAGGGAAGCCGCAGCCAGCCGGGCCTTGTCGCCGATACAATCCTCCACGAAGCGCACGGGCGTGCCGAGCAATCCCTCCAAATGCTTCGCGACAGGTCGCAGGCTCATCGCAGGGTTCGGTTTGCCCTTCGGCCGGCCCAAATGGCTCATCAGGATCGCGCTTCCGCCATCGCGGATGATCTTCTGCACGGTGGGTATGATGGCGCGTGCACGATTGTCGTCGGTCACCTTCATGTTGGCATCCAAGGGCACGTTGAGGTCCACGCGCACGAGTGCTTTCTTACCGGAGAAGTTGTAGTTGCTGATGTTGGGCATTGCGGTCGGTTGATCGGGCCGCGAAAGTAGGAGCCGCATCTTCGCCCTATGCCGCACACGCACGACGTCATCATCATCGGCCGCGGCATTGCCGGAGTGGCGCTGAGCGAAACGCTGCACGCCATGGGCAAGCGCGTCATGATGTTCGATATGCCGAAGGCAAACGCAGCGTCACCCGCGGCGGCAGGGGTGGTGAATCCCGTGGTACTGCGGCGGACAACGCTCAGTTGGCGCGCCGCTGAAATGCTCGATATCGCCGAGCCCTTCTATCGATCGCTGGAGCGCGGATACGATCGCGCGTTCTGGCACCCGATGCCACTGGTGAAGCTCTTTCACAATGAAAGGGAAGCAAGTGAGTGGGCCATGCGCATGAGCGATCACGATGTTGGTCCGTTCCTCACACAAGGCGAAGTATCCGGCTTTGATGCTGCCAAGTTCAACGCACCGCACGGCTATGGCATCGTTCTACGTTGCGCCTGGCTGGATGTACAGGCAATGCGCCAGGCACACGCGGAGAAATGGTCGGCGATGCGCGCGTTGATGGAGCAGGAAGTGTTGCCGCAGGATGTGCGGGCCACCGATGATGGTGTGCAGGTGTATGATGTCTCCGCACCACTGCTCGTGTGGTGTACCGGGGCGTTCTCCGATCAACCGGGACTTGCGCCCACGCGCGGTGAACTGCTGACACTCCGGTTGCCCGAGATGAAGACCGATGTAATGGTGCATAGTGGCGGTTTTCTCCTGCCGATCGGCGACGACCGTTACAAGCTCGGCAGCACGTTCGCCTGGGACGACGTGTGGAGCGGACCGACGGAGAGTGGGAGGGAGGAGTTGATGAGGAAATTGAAGAGCCTCACCCCCCAACCCCCTCTCCTTGGGAGAGGGGCTGGGGGTGAGGTAAGTGCCGGCGTCCGCCCTGCTACCCGTGATCGTCGCCCAATACTCGGACAAGTCGGGCCCCATCAAGCCGTGTTCAACGGCCTTGGTTCACGAGGCGTTCTGTTGGCGCCATGGTGTGCGCGGCATCTGACAGGACACTTGTTCGATGGGACAGTGCTGGATCACGAAGTGGATGCTGCGCGGTTTCCGGGGTGATATGCGGATCATGATGCGATGAACGTTGAGCAACGGTCGTTGCGTTCGCCTTTGCAATTCCACCTTTACGCCATGAACCGTTTCCTGCTCGGCCTGGTGATCATCGGCACGCTGCTCGCGTGCAACAACAACAAAGACATGACCGGTTGGCGGTACAACGAGCCGTTCACCGACCCCGACCCGCGTTGGGTGCGCATCGATTCACTGAACCGTATCGGACAGTATGCAACTGCACTTGTCGCGACCGACAGCATCGTTGATGAGGCGCGAACAGCGAACGATTGGCGTCTGGAATTCCGTGCGATGATGCGCCGCGCCACTTTCCAGCGGATGACAGGTGTCGAGACGAAGACCGTCATCGGGGAGTTCGAAGCACGGGCCGCCACCGCGTCATTTCCGTTGAAGCAATTGCTGCATTCGGTGATCGCCGAAAGTTGGTGGCAACAATACCAAGAGGACCGTTGGGCCATCATGGAGCGGACGAACACCGCCCCTATCACCTTGAGCGGGATCGCGGAGCAGGACCCGGATACGTGGTCGCAGCAACAGTTCATGCAGAAAGTCACGGGCGAATTCCGAGCGTCCTTGGAGCCGGCCGACTCGTTGAAGGCATATGCCGCCGGTGAACTTGGGCCGCTCTTGCTGAACGGGGAGAACATCCATCTCCGTCCCACGCTCTTCGATGTCCTCTCGCACCGTGCCCTCGAAGTGTTCCACAACACCGAGACCCGTCTCGCCGAACCCGCCTGGAGCTTCAAACTGACCGACCCGCATGCCTTCGCACTGTTCGAGGAGTTCGCGAACAAGCCGCTCGCGCATCGCGATAGCACGAGCTGGGAATTCCAAGCGTTGCGCTTGCACCAGCAACTTGAGAAGTTGCACCTGAGTGAAGCAAGGCCCGATGCCTTGGTGGATGTGACCCTCTCGCGGCTCGCTTATGTGCGCGAGCACAGTACACTGCCGAACAAGGACACGCTCTACCTCAATGCGCTCGAACGTTTGGCTACGCGCCTGCCCAACGATACGTGCTGGGGCGAGGTGCTCAATGCCCAAGCACAATGGCACCGGGAAATGGGCGATCGCTATGAGCGCGCATTGGAAAATGCCCCGACAACAGCACCATGGAAATGGGAGCGGCGCACCGCGCTGGCGTTGTGCGATCAGGTGATCGCGCGGTACCCTGCGTCCTTCGTAGCGCGCAACAGCCAAGCGTTGAAGGCGCGCTTGCTTGAGCCTTCATTGCAGTTGCAAGCAGAGGAGGCCGTACTTCCCGAACAGCCCTTCCGGATCGCGTTGACCTATGCCAACACGAAGCAGGTGTGGGTGCGTGTGATCGCGGACAAGATGACGGTGAACGGCAGAGCTCCCCAGCACGACCACGAGAGCTGGTTGCTGAACGAACGGCCGCTGAAAGAATGGAACGTGGCGTTGCCTGATGACGGAGACCTGAATGCGCACCTCATCGAATTGCCGGTGGAAGGGCTTGCGTTCGGCCACTACAGCATTCTCGTGTGCAGTGCGCCAGCGTTCGCCAAGCGCGCTGACGTGATCCAGTGCGCCTCGTTCTGGAGTACGAGCTTGGCCATTGCCCAGCGTAACAAGGGCTCCGAACAGGAAGCGCTGATACTCGATCGCGGGACAGGCATCCCCTTGCCGAACGTGATCGCCAGATACTACGTCCGCAACTGGCAGAACGGCGGAGACCGCTTCGTGGGCTCTGAACTGAAGAGCAGCGATGCGGAAGGCCTACTGCATGCGCCGCTGGCCCCACAGGGCGGCGAAGTGATCTGGTCGCTGACGAAGGATGGCGATGAGTACATCAGTGGACAGTATTATGCCTATCCCGATCGCGTTGGAACACCCGGACCGGAGCTCCGCACCTTTCTCTTTCTCGATCGCGCCATTTATCGCCCGGGCCAGCCCATCGAGTTCAAGGGCATCGCCACGGTGAAGAACGGCCAGACCACGGAAGTCAGGACGAATGTCAGAACGCAGGTGCGGCTCTTCGACACCAACGGGGAACTGGTGGATTCGCTGGACGTACAGACCGATAGCTATGGGTCCTTCAAAGGGAAGTTCACGGCTCCGGGTGGGCTCACGGGCGGTATGCGGATAGAGGAAGCCAACGGCAGCCAGTACTTCCAAGTGGAAGAATACAAGCGCCCGACCTTCGAAGTCGTCTTCGATCCAGTGACCGCGACGCCCAAGCTGGAACAGCAAGCCGAAGTGACGGGCGTTGCGAAAAGCTATTCAGGTGTTCCTCTTGATGGCGCGCACGTTCAATGGACCGTAACGCGCAACGCACGGATGCCATGGTGGTGCGGTTGGGGTTGGCGCGGATTCCCGGGCTGGGGCGCATCCACGGAGATCGCCAGTGGCACGACCGATGCCGACGCAAGCGGCAAGTACATGGTGAAGTTCCTCGCCACGGCCGATCCATCACTGCCGCGCGAAGCCGACCCAACGTTCACCTACACCATTGAAGCGAGTGTCACCGACATCAACGGCGAAACACAGAGCAGCAGCACGGCGCTCAGCGTTGGCTACCGTAGCATCGACATCGCGCTGAACGTCGGCGAGAGTATCGATCGCTCCGCGTCGGACAGTATCGATGTGCGCATCCAGAATCTCAACGGCCAGGATGTTGATGTGCCGATGGGCGTGCGGATCAATGAACTGATCGTGCCCGATGGTGCTCCGGAAGTGCAGCGTCTTTGGGAACGGCCCGATCGAAGACTGGCTGGCGCATCAATGGCGGATCCGACGCATGATGACCCGGCGGCTTGGAAGGTGAAAGCCACAGTGCTTTCACGCAGTGCGTATCGCGCTACCACAAAAAGGCTTGCCCTTTCCGGCATCAAGGATTGGCCCGTGGGGAGCTATTTGATCGAGGTTGTTGCAAAGGATGCGGACGGACAGACCGTGATGGCCAAGAAGCATGTAACGCTCTTCGACCCTGCGATCCAGAACACCGGTTTCTTGAACGAAGCGTTCCATGTTGAGGGGCCACCCACAGCGCAAGAGCCCGGCGAGAAAGCCGTGCTGCTCATCAGCACTGCGTTGCCGGAGGCCAACGTGCTGATGGAGATCGAACGCGACGGCGTGATCGCAGCGAAGCGTTGGTTCAAGTTGAGCAAGGGGCAACAACGCATCGAGATCCCCGTGACGGAAGAGGACCGCGGAGGATTCGTTGTTCACTTCCTCTGCGTGGAACGCGGACGTTCACACCCGGAGATGAAGTACATCGTAGTGCCGTGGACCAACAAGCAATTGCAAGTGCAATGGATCACCTTCCGCGACAAGCTCCTTCCTGGCGCGAAAGAGGAGTTGCGGCTGAAGATCACAGGTCCGAAAGGAGAGAAAGTTGCCGCGCAATTGCTCGCCGGCATGTACGATGCTTCGCTGGATCACTTCGCGCCACACGACTGGGACATGAGCATCTGGGGAGGCAACTACCCGCGCCTGCAGTGGACGAACGTTGCCCCGTTCGGCCTGACCTACGCCCAGGAGATCTGGCGCGAAACGCAACTGCCGAATGATAGTGCCCGCACTTACCCTTGGCTGGATACGTATGGTTGGGGCGACTATAGAAGAAGTGTGGTCCGGGGTGCCCGCGGCGCAGAGGTGTATTCATATGCGGTCGCCATGGATGGCGATGCTGTCTCGAACCATCTCGAGGCAGGGAATGCCCAGTTCACGCCAAGTGTACCGGGCACGGTGCTCTTGGAAGATGTCTCTGGCAAGGACAAGGAAACCGGAACAGGGCAACAACCATCGGCCAATGGCCCGCAACCAGTACGGACCGACTTCCGTGAAACAGCCTTCTTCTTCCCGGATCTTCTCACGGACAAGGATGGCAGTGTCATACTGCGGTTCAGCATGCCCGAGGCACTCACGCGTTGGAAGTTGCTGGGTCTGGTGCACACGCAGGATCTGAAGATCGCGCAGTTCACCAAGGAGACCATCACGCAAAAGCCGTTGATGGTGACCCCGAACCTCCCGCGTTTTTTGCGCGCGGGCGATCGCATCACACTTACTGCGAAAGTCTCGGCGCTGGAGGGAGGGAGTCAAGTGGGGAACGCCGGGTTGGAATTGTATGACCCATACACGAATGCGGCGGTGAGTATTTCATTCGGATTGAAAAGCGCTGAGCGTCCTTTCAGCGTTGCCCCCGGCCAAAGTGCGA
>JBATMK010000026.1:0-2182 GCA_049289815.1 Flavobacteriales bacterium | reverse complement strand
TGCTGGCCACTTCCTTCAGCATCTGGGCGCCCATGTTCTCCACGGCGTCCTTCAGCTCGATCTCCTTGGCTACGGTAACGCCGTCCTTGGTCACTTGGGGCGCTCCGAATTTCTTGTCGATGATCACGTTGCGGCCCTTGGGACCGAGGGTCACCTTCACGGCGTTCGCGAGGTGATCGACGCCACGCTTCAAGCGGTCGCGGGCATCAATGTCGAATTGGATGTTCTTGGCTGCCATTGCAGTTCTTGGGTTTTAGGGAATGAGAAAAGGGCGATGGAAGCATCGCCCTTGCCACTTTAGTTGAGGACCGCGTAGATGTCGCTTTCGCGCATGATCATGAAGTCCTTGCCTTCGAGGGTGAGTTCCGTACCGCTGTATTTGCCGTAAAGGATCTCGTCGCCCACCTTCACGGTGAGGGGGGTCACCTTGCCGTCGTCGGCCACACGGCCGGTACCTACGGCGATGATCTTGCCGCGCTGGGGTTTCTCCTTGGCGGTATCGGGGATGATGAGGCCACCCTTGGTGGTCTCTTCGGCGGCTGCGGCTTCAACGAGCACGCGGTCTGCCAGGGGCTTCACTTTGGCCATTGGTCCGGTTGGTTGGTGTTGGGTTTTTGTTGGGTCCGACGCCCGGCAATGCGGGTGCCGAAGGATGGTTGTCAGTAGTGTGCTGCCAAGTGTTCAGCGAAGCCTGACACAGGGTGATAGCGACCCCTTGCGGACTGCCACACGAGGTCAAACGCCGGCCTTCACGGAGTCAGCCGGAGCGGTCACTTGGTCCACGTCGACCGGCTGGTCCTGTGCGGGAGGGGCGCCCATTTCAATGGGAGCGTCCAGTTCGTCAGTTGCAGCGGCCGTAGTGGTCTGTGTGGTGCCGATCAGGCACAGCAGCATGAGCACGCCGGCCATGGTCCAGGTACCCTTCTCAAGGAAATCCGTGGTGCGTTGCACACCGCCGATCTGCTGTGCGCCGCTGAATCCACTGGCTAAGCCACCGCCTTTGGGCGCTTGCATGAGAACGAAAAGCCCGAGGAACACACACACGAGCAGGATAAGGATCGAGATGAACATGGTCAGCCTTCTTTTTTCTGTTTCTCCGCAGCCGCCTGCGAAAGGGCCGCGAAGTAAGCTGCTTTTTCCGGCACTTTCAAGGCCAGTTTGCGATAGGCTTCGGCGGCCTTGAGGAAGTTCCCCTGCTGCTCGTAGATCCGGGCCAGGGTTTCCGTTACCATGTCGGCCTGTTCGCGCAAGCTGCGGCGCCCTGCTTCTTGTGGGGTGAAGAATTCGGTCCGCTTCGGTTGCTCGGGTGTCGCGCTCCTGAGGAATCGGTCAATGGTATCGCGGGTGCGGGCGGGAGACGGAGGAGTTGTCAGGGGAGGGTGGGCAGCGGAGAGTGACGGGTCCTCAGCATGCGGCGTTCGCGGAAGTTCCTCCGGCTTGGAGGCAGTGTCGGGCTTGGGTGCCCGCACCCAGTCTTGGGCATCGCCCTGGCCAACGCTCTCGAACGGCATGTTCGGGGTCTTGACTTCCGCAGCCGTATCCAGCCAATCGGTGAAGCGCATGCGTGTCGACGCTGCAGGCCGCACCGGTTCCACCGCCCTCATTTCCTCAGAAGCCGGTTCTGGTTTGGTCGTTACTACCGTGGCAACAGGGGGCGGAAGTGGTTCCGGCATGGGTTCGACCACCATGGCCTCCAAGCTGTAACCCGTGGCGATCGCGGCTTCGAGCATCTGTTGCTCCAGGATGCGTTCGGCGATCTCAGCGTCACTCAATGGGATCCTTGGAGCACGTTCGTCAACCCTCTCGACCTGCGGTGCGAAAGGAGTTCTTTGCTGGGGTAAGGCGACCGGCGAAGGTTCATCGCGCACCACCGAAAGTTGCGGTGGCAGGACTTCCGAAAGACCACGTTCAGCCAGATCGAAGAGCACCCCACGGTCAGGAACATGCGCCGCCGCGTCACGCGTGTGCTCTCCTGCCATCACCTCGCCCAAGGCTTGCTCACCGGTGGCCAACAGCACATGGGCACCGCTGAACCACGGATGCCGTTCGGTGAGCTCGCGCAACGCGCCAAGGTCCTGCACCGCAATGCGGCCGGGCTCTTCGAGCAATGCGGTGAGACGGGTGCGGTCCATTTCAAGCTTCAAGGCTCAAGTGTCAAGTTTCAAGTCTCAAGGTGCCTGGG
>JBATMK010000025.1:0-6931 GCA_049289815.1 Flavobacteriales bacterium | reverse complement strand
TCGGAGTAACGATGCGACCGGTCTGGCGTTCGCCCACATCAATGACGTGTTTCGGGAAGAAGGATGCCTCCACATAACCGCTGCTGCTGTTACCCAACACGAACGCACAGTGTTGCATGCATGAGCGGTAGCCCAATGCCCCGAGGGAATCGACGCCCGTGGCGAACGGTGCATCCTTGAGGAACGCGTTCCAGCGTTCGCGCAGTTGCAGCCCATGCGTATCGGCGTTGGGCATCGTCACCAGAACGCGGTAGCGTTCACCGAGCGCCCGCAACGCGGAAGTGAACTGGGCCCATTGTTCATCGGCATCATGCCGCCCGGCGGTTTCCGGATGGAAGGTGACCAGGATGGTCGGTTGCGCCAGGTCGACGCCGAAGCGTTGCTTGAGCGCATCCGTCCCGAGGAGTTGTGTGCCTCTCAGATCATCGATGCTGAGCGCGCCAGTGTTGTGCACGTTGTGCTCGCTGCCGGTCAATTGCATCACGCGTTGTCCGTACGGCTCGGCGCAGGTGAAGTGCAACGCGGCCATATGCGTGATGGAATGGCGTAATGCATTGTCAATGGCGCCCAAAGTGGTTTCGCCGCCGTGCAGATGCGCAACGGGGATCCCGAACGGAAGTGCTGCCGCAACGGCAGCGAACATCTCGTACCGATCGCCCAGCGCCACGACCATATCGGTGCCGTGCTCACGCCATACCGTGCTGAACTGCTCCATGGTGCGGCCCATGGCCGTGGCGATCCCGGCTGCATCGTCCGTATCCAACACCGGCGGAAGGACCAACGCTGGAGCGAAGCCCGAAGCGTTCACCTCATCGAGCGTATGCCCGAAACGCTTGTCGGCATGACTGCCGAAGGCGATGACGCTCAAATTGAAGAACGGGTCGGCACGCAACGCACGCAGCAGCGGAAGCTGGATGCCGAAGTCGGCGCGGCTGCTGGTGAGCACAGTGATCCTCATTCCAGATCGCTTGCTTGGAGTTTGACGCCTCGGGCCAGGTCATGGGCAGCGCTCTTCCCCACCACTTCATCGATCCGCATGGGCGAAAGTCCATCGCCTGGGCGCAACATGATCAGATCGCCCGACGTGAGGACGGTGCCCTTTGCCACGGCCCGCGCCATGTGGATGCTCTTTCGGGCAATGGCCATGTTCTTCGTTTCGCTGGGGCTGGGCTGTTTCACAGGAGTGCCCAACGCCGCTTCGACATTGCGGATGGCCGCCACCATGGTTTTCAATTCGTCCGGTTCCAACGATGCACGATGGTCGGGGCCCGGCATCGTGCGATCCAGCGTGATGTGCTTCTCGATCACCGTGGCCCCGAGCGCGACAGCCGCAATGGGAACCTCGATGCCCAAGGTGTGATCGCTGTAGCCTATGGCAACGGCGAAAGCATCGCGCATGGTCCGCATGGCGTTCAGGTGTACATCGGCCATCGGCGTCGGGTACTCCGTATTGCAGTGCAACAATGTGATGCGCTCCTTCACGGCCCCGGCAGCGATCAATACGTCGAGGGCGGCGCGCACCTCATCGAGCGTGCACATGCCAGTGCTCACGATCAACCGCGGGAAGGCCTTCGCCATCGCCTCCAAATACGGCTTGTTGGTGATCTCGCCGCTCGGCACTTTGCCGATGGTGATGCCCTTGCCTTTCAGCAGTGCGATGCTATCGTGATCGAACGGCGTGGAGAGGAAGGCGATGCCGCGTTTTGCGCAATGTGCGATCAAGGCGTCATGGTCTTCCTCATCCAGTTCCAGCGCGCGCACCATCTCCAGCTGGCTTTCAGCAGCACCGGTGGTACGTTGCTGGTATTCGGCCTTCGGTGCATTGGCGGCGATGATCTTCTCCGCTTTGAAGGTCTGGAACTTCACGATGTCGGCACCGGCCTCCGCTGCAACGTCGATGAGCTTCCGGGCGAGCGCACGGTCGCCATTGTGGTTCACCCCGGCTTCGGCAATGATCAGTGTGCGTTGGTGGGTCACAGTTCACGAGCTGGTTGACCGACCACTGTGGCAGCGTTGCCCACATCCTTCAACACCACCGCACCGGCGCCCACCACACAGTTCTCGCCCACGCGTGCGGCCTGCACCAGCACGGCGCGGCTGCCGATGAAACTGCGCGCGCCCACAACACAACCACCGTTCACGATGGCTCCGGTGGCGATGTGGCAGTGATCACCGACGCGTGCATCGTGCTCCACCAGGGCACCGGTGTTCACGATGCAGTTCATGCCCACTTGTGCATCGCTGTTCACCACGGCGAAGTGGCACACCACTGTTCCAACGCCCAGCACCGCTCCAGTGGCTGAACGGGCCAGCGGCGAAACCACGGTGGCCAGCGATCCGCCTGCTTTTTCCACCAGCCCGTGCAAACGCATGCGCAACCCGGGGTCCTTGACCTGTCCTGCGGTGATGAGGAAATGATTCCCGAGATCAGCGAGTTCCGGGATCATGGCATCGGTGCCGATGATGCGATGGCCCAACACCACCTGTCCGACCAGTTCCTCCCGATCCAGCACACCACCGATGCTCCATTTGCCTTCGGCTTCGATCACATCGATCACCGAGCGGCAATGGCCACCGCCACCAACGAGTATGAGGGTCGGCTTCGTCACGTTGCTGGTTGCGCGCTACTGGGCAGGTTCACGAGGCGGTCCTGTATGTCGCGACTGGTGGAAAGATCGCCGCGTAACGCGGAGGAATACATGACCTGGTCGGTGGCCAGTTCCCATGCGGGGCGCGCATGGATGTCGGCGGCGTGACAGGCGGCGAGAAAAGCATCGCGCTCCTGTTTGTTGCGCAACAATACCGCGTTGAGCCAGAAGTTGCTCTGCGTGTTCACGGGCTCAGTGACCAGCGTCCACGGGGTGTTCGCGAAGAGAGCGATGTATCCCTTATGCAATGCGCGCTTCGAGGCCAGGTTGTGCGGCAGCTTCCGCATCTGGCTGCGGAGCAAGGCGGCATTCAGGTTCGGCATGCGGTAGTTGTAGCCCACACGGTCGTGATCGAAGTTCCACTGGTGCGGCACCTTGGCTTGGGTGGTCAGGTGCTTGGCACGTTTCGCCATGCCTTCATCGTGGAACAGCAGCGCACCGCCACCGCCGCAGGTAATGATCTTGTTGCCGTTGAAGCTGAACGTGGAGATGGGAGCGAAGGTGCCCATATGCTTCCCGTTGAGATAGGAACCGAGTGCTTCGGCGGCATCCTCGATCACGGTGATGTTCCATTCGGCGCACAACGAAAGGAGCGTGTTGATGTGCATGGGCAGTCCGAAGGAATGCATGGGCACGCAGGCACGCACGCGCATGCCGCTTGCATTGTGAACGCAGATCCCGCCCTTCATGCTGCATTCCATTTCCAGCCACGCCAGCACTGCTGTCGGTGAGAGACCGAGTGTCGCCGTTTCGATGTCAAGGAACACCGGTTGCGCTCCGGTGTAGGCGATCGCATTACAGGTGGCGATGAAGGTGAACGGCTGCGTGATCACCAAGTCGCCCGGACCGCATTCGGTCATCATCAGTGCGGTGTGCAGGGCGGCGGTGCCGTTCCCCACGGCCACGGCATATGGTGCTCCGGTGAACGCTGCGAGTTCCTTCTCGAAGGCTGTTATCTCGGGGCCCACGGACGAAACGAAAGTGCTGCGTACGCAAGCCACCAAGGCATCCTCATCGTCCTTGTCGAACCATGGTGCGTGCAGGGAAATGTGGCCCGGCGGATCGCCGAAGAGTTTGCGGATACCGGCTATGACCTCGTCAAACATTGTATGCACGCCACTTGTAACCGGCGCGATTGGCCGGTTCGCTGAACCACTCGATCGTCTTCTTCAATCCCGCGTCGAGATCATGCGCGGGTTCCCACCCTGTTGTCTTCCGCAGTTTCTCTGCGCTGCCGAGCAGGCGCTCCACTTCGCTGTTGTCCGGTCGGATGCGTTCGTCACTGCTCACGATGCGCGCCTGCTTGCCGGTAAGCGTCATCAGCTTCTGCGCCAGGTCGCCGATGCTGATCTCCTGTTGCGTGGCGATGTTCACCTCGGCACCGATCAGCGATGCTTGTTCGGCGATCGCGATGAACGCTTGGGCAGTGTCGCCCACGTAAACAAGATCACGTGTGGGATGCAACGAGCCAAGCTTGACTTCCGGCGCGCCGGCCATCAATTGCGTGATGATGGTGGGGATCACGGCTCGTGCGCTCTGGCGCGGACCATAGGTGTTGAACGGCCGCACCACGGTGACGGGGGTGCCAAAACTCAGGTGGAAGGAAAGCGCCAGATGGTCGGCTCCGATCTTGGTGGCGCTATAGGGCGATTGGCCCTGTCGCGGATGCTCTTCGGTGATGGGCACTTGCCGCGCGGTGCCGTACACCTCGCTGGTGCTCGTGACCAGGAGGCGCCTCACACCGGCATCGCGCGCGGCTTGCAGCACGTTCAAGGTGCCCTTCACGTTCGTGTCAACGTAATTGTCCGGCGAGTGGTAGCTGTAAGGGATGCCGATCAGCGCGGCCAAGTGGAAGACCTCTTCACACCCCTTTACCGCCACGCGCATCCCGTTGGGATCGCGCACATCACCGGCCAGCACTTCCATGTTGTCCTTCACCTCATCCGGCAGGCTGTCGAGCCAACCCCAACTGTTGGTACTGTTGTAGTGTACCAATGCGCGCACCCTGCGCCCGCTGCGTACCAGCGCTTCGGTGAGGTGACTGCCGATGAAGCCCCCGGCGCCGGTGATCAATATGTTCTTCCCCATGTGGTACATCCCGATCCATCGGGACTATGCGATGCGCGCAAGGTAAACGCGTGCTTGGGCCGTTGGATGCCTGCCACACCCGCCTTGCGAAGGCTATCCTCTTGAAAACTCAGAGGGTCCAGCCGTCGTCCACCACTAGGTTCTGTCCGTTCATGTAGGCCGAGGCATCGGAGAGCAGGAAGAGCAGTGTGCCGCACACGTCCTGCGGATCGAGCATGCCTTTGCTGTTGGCCATTTCGCCGTACCGGTCAAGGAATTCCTGTGGCTGCCCATCGCGGATACCTCCGGGGCTGATGGCGTTGCAGCGGATGCCTTGTTTGCGGTGGTAGTTGGCGATGTACTTGGTGAGGTGTACGATGCCGGCCTTGATCACGGCATATTCAACGGCCATGGTCATGGGGGTGCCGGCATAGATGCCGAAACGTGGTGCAGCGACGCCATAAATGCTCGACATGTTCACGATGTTGCCATGGCCCTGCCGTTTGAACAGTTCAAGGAAGCGCTGGCTTGCGAGGAAGTAGCCTCCGGCGTGCATGCCCACGTTCTCCACGAAGTCGGCATACTCCACTTCCTCGAAACGGCGGCCCCAGTTGGCATTGCGCGGATAGGCATTGTTCACCAGGGCGTCCACCTTCCCGAAAGCCTCAACGGCGTTAGCAATGCACGCATCCAGCGATCCGCGGTCGGTAATGTCGAGCGCCACCGGCAGCACCTGCTGTCCATGTGTTGCGCGCATGGCGATCAACCGTTCCTGCACATCCGCAGCCGGCAGGTCGGCGGCCACAACGGAACCGCCTGCTTCAACAATGGCATGGGTGAAGGCGCTGCCCAATCGCCCGGCCGCTCCGGTGATCGCCACCACCTTCCCTTGCAGCGCTTTGCTCATTTTACGATCTCCAATATCGCCCAGTTCATCAACAGGCCGCCCGATATCTGCAACCGGCCACGGTCGCTGTTCACCGTGAAAGTGCCGATGCCTTTGCCGTTGTAACCGATATCGATGCCGGGAACGAAGGGATGCAATTCATGTGATGAAGCGCGATCGCCCAGCCACTCCGCCACGGTGCGTTTGCTGAAGGTGTTGTAATAGGCCCAGTAGCCTTGAGCGCCGCTCGGTCGCGTGTTGTCCCGCATCTGCGCGCGGATGTCCACATCGTGATCGAGGTTGAAGAGCGAACTGCAGAGGATCCGTGCACCGGGCTTGGCGATGCGGATGAACTGCCGCACGGCCGCCTGTGGATCGGTGATCCAGGACAGGGTTTGCCAGCAGCACACCAGGTCGAAACTGTTGTCGGCAAGCCCAGCGAGGGTATTGAGGTCCTCCTTCCTATAGACAAAGTTCTTCTCGCCGTTCAGTTGTCGTGCAAGATCCAGGGCGGTGTCATCGAGATCGCACAATGTGAACTGCGCTGCTGGGTACAGCGATTTCAAGTGATAGCTCAACGCGCCACCACCGCAGGCGAGATCGGCAATTTGCGCGGGTTCGATGCCACGGGCAAGCAGCAATTGCTCCAGTGCTTTTTGCTGCTCTGTTTTCACAACGCTCTTCGTATGGTATGCGAGCGTTTGCTCCTTATCGGCCCGAAGGGCGTTCACGTATGCATCGTCGCTGCTCATGTCAGTTGTGCTTGCGGAACACAGGCTTGATCGCGGGGCCTACGAGGTACTTATCGATCCCTTCGTTCAGGGCGGTGGCATAGACACGAAGGGCGTTGTTGGCGGCCATCAAGGTCTGGTCCAATTCACTTTCCCCGTGCGCGGACGACAGGGCGACGAACGGCATCATCACACTCCCTTTGATCATCTCCTGCGCCCACAAGGTGCGGAACGGGAATGAAGGATCGCCGTTGGGATCCCTCGTTGTGAAGCTTGGTGAGCAAGCAAAGCCATGCGCCTCGAAGTTCCGTTCGATGCCGTGTTGCTTCGCCAGGCCGTTCAAGCCGGCAATGAGCTTGCGACCATAGTCCCACAAGTGATCGGTGACCGCCGACGAACGATAGACTTCCACAGCAGCATTGAACGCACCGAAGGCGCTCATCTCACTCCCATGTGTAGTGCTGATGAGGAAGACACGTTCAGCACCCTCGTTGCGGATGCTACCGAGTTCCATGATCTCCCGTCGTCCCACCAACGCCGCCAAGGCGAAACCATTGGCCATGCCTTTGCCGAATGTGGCGAGGTCGGGCTCCACATTG
>JBATMK010000024.1:0-12689 GCA_049289815.1 Flavobacteriales bacterium | reverse complement strand
GCGGTATCCGTTGGAACAGTAACGACCTGGTCCAAGCTGAGCGTTGACGTGATGCCTTGCATGGCCACCGGCATCTCGCGGTACGTGTTGCGCTCGGCCCATGCTGTAAGCACGTTGCCGTTCTGGTGGAAGATGGCCCAGAAGATGATCACCACCACATAGATGTACATGAGGGAGCCCAGCGGCTTCTTGTCCTCCGGGCTGCTCTTCAGGTACGTGCTGAGGTAGAACCAAAGAACCGGGATGCACGCGAACAGGAAGATGTCGTTGCTCGTGCTTCCGAAGATGTTCTCCACCCCGAAGATCCTGCCGGCAAAGAAGCCCACCGCTGCGAATGCGAACGCAGGCAGGAAAATGGTCGCAACAATGCGGCTCATGGGCATGTCCTCCTTCTGCGCGGGCTTCATCTGGTCAGCTTCCGCAAGGCTCTTGCTGCCGCTCATGAACGTGATCAAGCCGATGATCATCCCGATGCCGGCCGCAGCGAAAGCATATCCCCAGCCGTACTCGTTGCGCAGCCAAGCAGCAATGAAGTTGCAGACGAAGGCACCGATGTTGATGCCCATGTAGAAGATGTTGTAGCCGCTGTCCTTCAGCTTCACGTACTCCGGCTTGTTGTACAGATTGCCCAGCAGCGTACTGATGTTGGGCTTGAACAGCCCGTTCCCCACGATGATCAACAGCAACGCAATGAAGAAGGCCGTGGTGCCGGGTATCGCCAATGTCAGATAGCCAGCGGCCATCAATGAACCACCGGCAATGATCGTCTTGCGGTATCCGAATATCCTGTCCGCAAGCAACCCGCCGATGAAGGGTGTGAGATAGACCAGCGCGATGTAGGTGCCGTACCAATCGTTGGCCGGACCATCCTCGAAACCAAGACCACCCTTCAGCCCGTCGGTCATGTACAGGAACAGGATCCCGAGCATGAGGTAGAAGCCGAAGCGCTCCCACATCTCGGTGAAGAAGAGCAGATACAGGCCCTTCGGGTGTTTGCTGTTCGCGACAGGAGTAGCGGTGCTGCTCATCGGTTCAGGTGAGGTTGGTTACAAGGGGTGTGCTGGGCAATGTAGCCAAGCCCGGTCAAGCAACAAGACCCGGTCTTCAAGTCCCAAACTTCAACGGCTACCGACCGCCCGTGCATTGGGGCTTGAAGCTCGAGCCTTGACGCTTGAAGCTTGCTCAGAGATTCTTGTCGAGGAAGTTGGTCATCATCTCGTACAGGTGGAACCGTGTCGCGCCGCCACCGATGCCATGGTTCTTGTCCGGGTAGATGAACTGCTCGAACGGCTTGCCTGCCTTCACCAAAGCGGTCACCATGTCGGCCGTGTTCTGATAGTGAACGTTGTCGTCGGCCAGGCCATGGATCAAGAGGTACTTGCCCTTGAGCTTCCCGACATGGTTGATCGGACTGTTGTCGTCGTAACCGCTGGCGTTATCCTTTGGCAGGCCCATGTACCGCTCGGTGTAAATGCTGTCGTAGTACCGCCAGTTCGTCACCGGCGCCACGGCGATCGCGCACTTGAACACATCCGCACCCTTGGTGATGCAGAGGCTGCTCATGTATGCGCCGTAGCTCCAACCCCATATGCCGATGCGTGCGGCATCCACATAGGGCTGTTGGCCCAGCCACTTCGCGGCCGCGATCTGATCTTCCGTTTCGTACTTGCCCAACTGTCCATAGGTCTGGTGGCGGAAGTCGCGGCCGCGGCGGCCCGTGCCACGCGGATCCACGCATGCCACGATGTACCCCTTCTGCACCAACAGTTGTGCCCACAGGAAATTGCGGCCGTGCCATTGGTCCATCACCTCGTTGCTGTTAGGGCCGCTGTACTGCACCATCAGCACTGGACGCTTCGCCAGGTCCTTACCTGCAGGCCGCAGCATCCAACCGTTCAGTTGAACGCCGGCTTCGGTGGTGAATGAAAAGAACTCGCACGGTTGCAAGGCGAAGTCCTTCAGCGTAGTACGCAATCCGGCGTTGTCCTCGAGCACCTTGATCTGCTTGCCTGTGGCATCGTGCAGGGTAACAACAGCAGGCTCATTGACCAAGCTGCGCGTGTTGATATAGTACTTGAAACCCTTGCTGAACTCCGCATCGTTCACCCCACCCTTGGGGCTGAGCTGCAGCATGCCCTTACCGGAGAGGCCCACAGCCCATACCTCCTGTTGCGTGGGTGAGTTCTTGCTCGCCGTGAACACCACGCGCTTGTTGGCTTCATCGATCCCCTTCACACCCATCACATCCCAATTCCCCGATGTGATCGCATGGCCCTTGGGGATGACACCGTCGCCGATCTTGGTGTTCATCGGCTGGTACCAGATGTGGTTCCAACCGCTCTGCTCCGTGGTCAGCACGAAACCGTTCCCATCCTTGGTGAAGTAGAGGTCGTCAGTGACCTCCACGTAGGTCGGGCTCGTTTCGCGGTACACCACCTTGGGCTTCAACCCCACGTTCGCTCCGCGCATCAACGGAACCGCCACCGTGCTGATGACCTTTTCGTTCTGCAAGCGGTTCATGCGCATGTACCAGAGGACATCGTCATTGGTGGTCCAACCGAAGCGTGGCACGTACTGTTCCGCCGCTTCGCCCAAGGGGATCGCGATGGTGTTGGTAGCACGCAGATCGTACAGGTACAGTTCCACCGTGCTGTTGGTCTCCCCTGCCTTCGGGTACTTGTAACGGTGCTCATCGGGGTACAGGTTGTTCGCATAGGTGTCCACGTTCCACTCGCGCACATTGGTCTCGTCGGTCTTCAAGTACAGGATCTTGGTTCCCCCCGGGCTCCACTGGTAACCCTGCACCAGTGTGAATTCCTCTTCATAGACCCAATCCGTGGCGCCATTGATGATGTGGTTCCACTCCCCGTCCTTGGTGATCTGCTGCTCCTGCATCGTGGCCAGATCCACAACGAACAAGTTGTTCTCCCGCACGAATGCTGCGTGACTTCCGTCCGGACTGAAGGTTGCCAAGCGCTGCTTCGGCTTGCTCACATCGCTCAGCGGTTGCAGGGTCTTGCTCGCGCGGTCGTACACATAGTTGTACGCGTAATAGCTGTACCGATAAAGGCCTTCCATCCCCGTCTCGATCATCAGCTTCTTCTCATCCCCGCTGAAACCATAGCCCTGTACCTCCAAAGGCGCCGTGCTACCTGGCGGTACCAGATCCTTGCTGTTGAAGATCACGCCCACCGTATCGCCGCTCGCATATGCACATTGGAACAATTGCGCGGCGCCACCCTTTT
Source organism: Flavobacteriales bacterium (assembly GCA_049289815.1). Taxonomy (GTDB): domain Bacteria; phylum Bacteroidota; class Bacteroidia; order Flavobacteriales_F; family PHOS-HE28; genus PHOS-HE28. Next base: position 9,444 of record JBATMK010000024.1, on the reverse strand, counting down.
CTCCGAACGTGGTATAGTGCAGGCCATCGTTCATGCTCTGCAGGCCCGACACACCCTGGGTACTGAAGAGCGGTGTGGTCCAAAGGTCCTTGTTGGTGATCTGCTTCTGGGCCGAAAGGCTGAGTGCGGCGCAAGTCGTGACAACAAGAAAGGATGATCGCAACATGGTAAAGGTTTGAGGGGTTCTCAGGCGCAACGACCGGAGCCGGGCTCCGGTGAACGAGGTCGGCCAAGATAGCCGGGTGACGAACCAACGTCCGCACCGGATATGGGATGAACGGTTGTGCATGTACCCGCCCGTTCCATGCCCTTCGCCGCCCGACCTTCGCCGTATGCCCGAATTGCGATCGTCCTTCCATCAACACCTTGCCCAAACCAGCCCGCATCCGCTGGCATTGGACATCGTAAAGGCCGAGGGTTGTTATCTCACCGATCGCCAGGGCAAGCGATACCTCGATCTCGTGAGCGGACTGGCGGTGAACAATGTGGGGCATCGCCATCCGAGCGTGGTGGCAGCTATCAAGGAGCAGTGCGACAAGTACCTGCATGTGATCCCGTACGGCGAGTTCGTGCAGGAACCCCAGGTGCGTTATGCGGAAAAGCTCACCTCGCTCCTGCCCGACCAGCTCAACTGCGTCTACTTCGTGAACAGCGGCACCGAGGCGATCGAAGCGGCAGTGAAACTTGCCAAACGTTCGACCGGCAGAACGCGGATCATCGGCTGTCGTAAGGGCTACCACGGAAGCACGCACGGCTCACTCAGCCTAACGGACAACAGCAACAAGCGGTACCGCAATCTGCCGCTGCTACCGGATACGGATCACATCACGTTCGGCTCGCACGAGCAGATGGGCCAAGCCATGCGCGACCTGTCGCGCATCACCGAACGCATCGCGTGCGTGGTGGTGGAGCCGATCCAAGGCGACGCAGGTGTGCGCATTCCCGATCAGCACTGGATGAGCGCGTTGCGGAAGCGTTGCAGCGAGGTGGGCGCGCTCTTGGTCTTCGATGAAGTGCAGACCGGCTTCGGCCGCACCGGCAAGCTCTTCGCGTTCGAGCATTTTGGCGTGGTGCCCGATGTACTGGTGCTCGGCAAAGCACTTGGTGGCGGCATGCCGATGGGCGCTTTCATCAGCAGCAGTGGACGCATGGAACTGCTCACGCATGATCCGGTGCTGGGCCACATCACCACGTTCGGCGGGCATCCGCTCGCATGCGTTGCCGGGCTGGCTGCATTGGAAGTACTACTGGAGGATGCGCTCGTCGCCAACTCGGAACGTATGGGTGCACTCTTCAAGCAACAACTCGTTCATCCACACATCAAGGAAGTGCGTGGCCTTGGCCTCATGCTCGCCGTGGACCTTGGCGATGCCGATATGGTGCAGCGCGTTGTGATGGGATGCTTGGAGAAAGGCGTTCTCGGTTTCTGGTTCTTGAGCTGTCCGGAAGCTTTCCGTATCGCACCACCATTAACGATGAACGAGCAGCAGGTCCGAGCGGCTTGCACGGCCATCAAGGCTCAACTGGGAAGATGAAAAACGAAAGTTGAAAGCTGGAACGTTCCAGCTTCAACCCATGCCGTATTCGACTTGTTACTTGAAGCTTGAGCTTGACACTTGAGGGCACATCACAGGCCCACCTCCACCTGTCCGTTCAGGAGGTCCGTCAATTCCTCCCGCCTGCGGATCACCAGCGGCTCGCCGTTGTGCACCAGGACTTCGGCCGGGCGGGGGCGACTGTTGTAGTTGCTGGCCATTGCGTAACCGTAAGCCCCGGCGTTCAGGAAGGCGAGCAGACCGCCTTCGCGCACCTCGGGCAGTTTACGGTCCCAACCGAAGGTGTCCGTTTCGCAGATGTAGCCCACCACGGTGTAGATGCGCGGCTTGCCGTTCGGATCGCTCACGTTGAGGATGTGGTGATAACTGCCATAGAGCATGGGGCGGATGAGGTGATTGAGCCCGCTGTCGACACCAACGAATACCGTGGCCGTGGTCTGCTTCAATTGGCTCACGGTTGCCAACAATACCCCGCTTTCGCTCACCAGGAACTTGCCAGGTTCGAACCAGACTTCCACCGGCGTTGCACGCGATGCGTTGAACATTTCCAGACGCGCCGTGAGCCGCTCGCCAAGGTCCTCGATATCCGTGGCAACATCATCGGCTTTATACGGGACCTTGAAGCCGCTGCCCAGATCGAGGAAGGCGAGCTCCGGGAATTGTTCTGCTGTTTCGAGCAGCAACTCTGCGGCTTGCAGGAACACTTCCGTGTCGAGGATGTCGCTGCCGGTGTGCATGTGCAAGCCGTTGATGTGCATGCCGTGCGAAGCGACGATGCGCTGCACGTGCCGCATCTGGTGGATGCTGATGCCGAACTTGCTGTCGATGTGCCCTGTGCTGATGCGCTCGTTGCCACCGGCCATGATGTGCGGGTTCACACGGATGCACACTGGAACCTTGCCTCCGTGGTCGTGCCCGAATCGTTCGAGCACTGAAATGCTATCGATGTTGATGTGAACACCCAGCTCCACAGCGCGCTCGTACTCGGCGAAGGCCACCATATTGGGGGTGAAGAGGATCTCATCCGGCTTGAAGCCGGCTTTCAACCCGAGTTCCACTTCGTCGATGCTCACCGTGTCCAAACCGGTGCCGAGCCGGTGCATCCATCGCAGCACATTGATGTTCGACAAGGCCTTGCAGGCGTACATGATGCGCAGCGGCACCCCGGTGAACGCCTTCCGCAAACGCGCCACTTGCCTGGCCATGATCGCGCTGTCGTACACGTACACGGGCGTTCCTGTGAGGGCCACGATACGCTCCGGCTTGATGCCTCCTATGGTGAACGGTTGATCCATGCTCGGCGAAGCTATCCCGGTGCGTGGTAGACGCGGCTCCCAAGACGAGCGTGTTGCTCCCGCTGTACAACGGGACGCGCTCGGGCACGGCGTTGCGAACCCACCGTGCTATCCTCGCTGCCCGCGGGTGATCGCTTCAACCCTGCCCTGCACTTGCAACTTCTCGTAGATGTTGCGCACGTGGGTGCGTACGGTGTTCACCGATACGCCCAGTTTGTCGGCGATCTCCTTGTCGCGCAAGCCGGTCACCATCCAGTCGAGCACATCCTGTTCCCGCGCGGTGAGGGCATCGCTGGGATCGGGGCTGCGCAGTTCAAAACTGCCCACCACCCGTCGCGCAATGGCGGGGCTCATGGGCGAGCCGCCGTGGAGCACCTGCTCAATGGCTTCGCGGATCTCCTCCACCGTGCTGCGTTTCAGCAAGTAACCGACGGCGCCACTGCGCAATGCCCTGAAGATCATGTCGTCATCCTCGTGCACCGTGCACATGATCACATGCGCGTCCGGCCAGCGCTTCTTGATGTACCGTGTGCACTCGATGCCGTCCACGCCCGGCAGGCGGATGTCCATCAATACCACGTCCGGCTTTTCTGCATCGGGCAATTCCTTCGCTTCTTCGGCACTGGCCACCGAGGTGCACTTGAAGCCCTTCACCTGATCGAGCAACGAACCTACCCCATTGCGGTAGTCCGCATGGTCATCGATCATCAACACCCTCACATCCGCCGGAGCCGCGCTGTTCATCAGGCTACCAAGATCGGGCACGGCAGGCAGACCGCCTTCATCATTTGTAGTGACCCGGCAGTGGAATGTCGATGCGCACCTTGGTGCCGGTGGGCAGATTGGCTTCGTGCAGCACGGTGCCTTCCAATTTCGCGGCCCGCGCCGCCAGGCCCTTCAGGCCATGGCGCCCCTTGTCCACGCCGGCATCACCAGGCAACATGCCCTGGCCATCGTCGCTCAGGGTCACGTACAGGTGCCCGTAGGCAACGGCGCTGGTCACGTTCACCTGCTTGGCACCCGCGTGCTCGGCGATGTTGCGCGCGAGCTCCTTGATCATCAACAACAGTCCGCGGCGTTGCTCGGCGGTGAGGTAGACACGCTTCTTGGGATTCACGATGCCGCTGCTGAAGGTGAGGCCATGGCTGTCGGCGAACGCGGTCAACCAACGTTCGATGTAGTCCATCGTGGCCACCAGATTGTCGCGGCGTGGATCAAGTGTCCAGATGATCTCATCGATCTTGTCTATCACTCCGCTGAGCCCCGTAGCGATGGACATCATGCGCTGGCGCTCTTCCGCGCTCCCGGCACGGCTGCCCGCGCTGCGTGCCATGCCCAGCACCAAGCTGATCTCCGCGCCCAGATCGTCGTGCACATCACTGGCGATGCGCCGCCGCTCCTGGTCCAAGGCGGTCTGCCGGCGGAGCAGCAGCAGGATCTTGTTGTCCCGACGCCAGAACCAGCGCGCTACGAATGCGAACACGATACCCGCAAGCACCGCCCCGAATCCAACGATCACCCAGAGTGACCACGGCGCGCGGGCGACACCGCTGGCGTCAGCTTGCAGTAGTGGAAAGGAGCAATGCACGCGTGCAAGATCGGCATCGTGGGGCTTTACGACGCCTCAGTATTGCCCCGTGGACAACATCACCAAGGTGCAGGCTTCCAGGGCAACAATGCCCTTTGCTGTAGCGCGGCGCGAGAGACGCTCGTTCTCCGCGCCCGGGTTGAAGATGATGCGCCGAGGTGCCCACGCCAGGATCCGATCTTCCCATGCGCGTTGGTTGTCCGCGTTCATGTACAGGGTCACCGTATCGATGGGCAGGTCCGGCGGGACTTCCGTAACGATCGGTGTGGCTTCGATGACGCCCGGCCGCCGACCGACGGCGATCACCGGATGACCATGGCTGACCAAACGCCGCACTGCGAGGTTACTGTAGCGATCGCTCTTCGGACTGGCACCCAGCACCAAGGTGGTCAGGCTCATAGGCCGCCTTTCTTTTCGATGGCTTCGGCCATGCCCTTCTTGAGATCCTCGATCACCTTCTCCGGCACCTGCGTAAGGTCCAAGAGCATGAGCCCATCCAACGCGTCATTGAAGCGCGGATCACTGTTGAAACCAATGATGCGTGCGTTGAGCATGAGGTACTTCTTCAACAACACGGGCACGCTATGCTCCTTCGGTTCAATGTCGGCGATGAGCTTGTCGAGCTTCTTCAGGTCGGTGGCACCATGTTCCACCAGCACTTCGCTGTCGGCACTTTCGTGGAGCACCTTGAAGCGGTTGCGCGGCGCCACATGCGCAGCCAGCTCATGATCGTAATGGTGCTGCCGTACATACGCCATGATCAGCGCCCTGCTGAACCGACTGTAGTTGCTGCTGATGCTCACCGGACCGATGAGATACCGGTGACCCGGGTTGGACAGGATGTGCAAAAGCAATCCGCGCCAGAGAAGGAAGAGCGGCAGGCGGTGCTTCTGGTACTCCTGCGCCACGAACGACCGGCCCAGCTCGAAACTCTGCTCCAACACCCGGTGCATGGGCCGGCCAAGACGGAAGAGCGAGTTGGTATAGAACCCGCGTTTGCCGTAACGATCCATGATGCGCACCCCATCGCCCACGCGGTAGGCACCCACGAGCTTCCGCTTCTCGCGGTCCCATAGGAACAGGTGGTCGTAGTACAGATCGAACTCGTCCAGGTCGATGCGTTTGTTGGTGCCTTCGCCCACGGCGCGGAACGTTAGCTCGCGCTGGCGACCGATCTCGCGCAACAAGTGCGGTATGCGATCGGCCTGGGCCATGTACAGATCGAACTCCGCCTGGCTGCTCAGCTTCAGGTCGGCGATGCTCTCCACTTCCTCCACTAACCGCTCGATCGGTTCAGGGGCGGTGATCTCCTTGGCCCGGCGTGGGAAGAACAACGGCCTGAACTGTTCGCGCTTCACCTGCACACCACTACCCAGCGAATAGGTCTTGGCGCGCAGGTACCTGCCCAGTGATTCGATGTTCGGTAGTTCATCCAACTCCTCCGGGGCGATGGGCTTGCCGATGCGCATACGCACGTGGCGTCCACGCATGCGCAGCATTTCGCCCGGCAGTACGATGGTGCGCAGCGTGGGGTGGATCATGCCCAGCGCATGGAACAAGCGGCTGTTGCTGCCATCGAACCAAATGGGAACAACGGGCACGCGCGCGTTGCGGATCAACTTCAGCACCGGCGGTTTCCAGCGCTGATCGGCAACCGCCTTCACGTCGGTCTGCCAACTGCTCACTTCACCTGCCGGGAAGATGCCCAGCGCGCCGCCTTTGCCCACGTGCTCCATGGCCTGCCGCATGCCTTGGAAGCTGCTGCGGCTCTTCAACTCCTCGAAGGGGTTCACACCGATGAACCGTTCCTTCAGGGGCTCGAACTGCTTGAGCATGAAGTTGGCCATCACCTGCAGATCCGGGCGCACACCATCAAGCACTTGGATCAAGGCCATGCCATCAATGGCACCATAGGGATGATTGGCCACGAAGACCACCCCACCTTCTTTCGGCACCAAGGCCATGTCCTCATCGGAGACTTCGATGCTCAGGTCGAGATGCCGGAAGAGATCGCTGATGAACTCGGCCCCCTGTGCAGGCTCCATGATCTCGTACAACCGCTGCAGCTTGTTGATCCCGCTCACCTCACTGAACACCGCGATCCGCGGATCGCCTGGGCGCATGTGGCTCGCCTTGGCCAGTTCAGCGGGTTCAACCAGTCGTTTCATGGGGGTAGGCCAAATGTACCGACGAGGGGGTTGGCAGTTGCCATGGACACCATCACCGGCCGCTGAGTACTGCAGGGCACCACAGGTCACGGCATTCCGCACCGATCGTCCCCCTCACACGCCGAGTATCCCCACGATATCCTCTTCCATCAACTCGCCGCCTGGGTAGTTGCGCGTGTAGTCCATGTTGATCCATCGCGTGCCGTCGGGATCGGTATGGTAGTACAGTGGTGCGTCGCCCACTTCGCGCTGGAACAGAACACGCCTGATGAGGTACGCCGCACGCTCCAGTTGCTTCTCGTCGCCCACTTTCAACTCGGGATAAATGTGTCCGGTGGTCCGCACCAAGCGCACTTCGCCGCCGACCGCCTTGATGCATGCCGCCATCAGAATAGCGTGATCATCGCAGTCGCCTGCCAGTAATCCCACGCTCTCGCTCGCGGTGGCGAAGTACTCGGCACCCTTGGCATCGCTGACGTATTGCCATTGGCTGTTGATGGTCTTGAATATCGAGAAACACTGCACCAAGGTGAACTCATCATCACCGATGTCATTCCCGCTGAAGTGGGCCGTGGCCGCAGCCACGGCGAAACTCCGTACTGCTGGTTGCTCGTTGTCGATGGCCGCGCGCAAGCGGTCGGCATCAACGAAGGGGTCCATCTGCTGCGCGGCCAAGGGCACGTGCACGGTGCTTGCCCGCAGCGAATGCAGGAACATGGCATAATCCCCGTAGAGGTCACGGAAACCATAGCCCCCTGCAAGACCTGTAACGGTGATGGCACCCAAGCCGATGATGAGCACCAGGTACACCATCATCTGGAAGCGGCGGACAAGAATGATGAAAGCCGTAAGGACCAAGGCGAACGTGAGCAAGTGGTCCACCCGGTACCCGGTGCCGATCGGCAAGGTGATGGTGGGGACAAATGGGTAGAGGATGATGAACAGCGGGATGGAGAGCAACAACGCCACCAGATAGATGATGATCGCATGGGCCATGTTGTACCCCGCATCGCGCTCCGATCCCGCTTGGGGCACTATCTGATCCCTGTCTTCCATTCTTGTTCGTGCTACAAAAAGGCCCTGCGCCGGACGGTCGTGAACGCACTTAACAAAGATCAACAGCGGCTGTAAAGGTGCTTCCATCGCCGGAATTCCGTGTGTCGTCGTGATCATCGCATCATCGGGCTCTACCAAGAACCTGCTGTTCATACCGCGTGGATGGAGCGGGCCTTCCGCTATGGGCACCCCGGATATATTCGCAACCACTCGAACGGAACGGTGCTCTTCCCCAGGCTTCATATCACGGTGATCGCATTGCTCTCAGGTCTCTGGGTGAACGCCCAGCAGCCTGTGGACACCACCGGCCTCGGTGGGGGCGATGATGGTTTGTTCGATATCCCGGCCTGCGATCCGTTCACCCACGGCGATTGGGACAGCGGTGATTCACTCCGTTTCATTCCAGCGCACGGCTTGTACGGCAGTTGGGAAACCGATGCCATTTTCCAGAAGGGCCTCGATCCCGCCGCCTGGAGCGATACGGTAACACTTGAACTCACGCATTCGCCTTGCGATAATGCCATGCCGGTCTGCGGCGCCGTCAACTCGCCGTTCGGGGTGCGGCATGGGCGCATGCACTATGGCGTTGATCTGGACCTGGTGAGCGGGGATCCGGTGGTGGCCGCATTCGAGGGCATGGTGCGCATAGCCCGGGCGCATCGCACGTACGGCAACGTGGTAGTGTTGCGGCATGCCAACGGACTTGAAACACTGTATGCGCACTTGAGCCGTATCGATGTGGTTCCGGGCACCATGGTGGAGGCCGGCGCACCCATCGGCTTGGGCGGCAGCACCGGTCGAAGCACCGGCGATCACCTGCATTTCGAGGTGCGCTATCTCGGCCAACCCATCGATCCCCAACGGCTGTTCGATGTGAGGGAAGGCGAACTGTACAGTGCAGCGCTCACCCTGCACAAGGGTTCGTTCGTCGGGCTGGGCAGGAGCATCAAGGCGCTCTCACAATACCACGTTGTTCGCAGGGGCGATACGCTTTCGTCCATCGCACGCCGCAGCGGTACTTCAGTGAAGACGCTGTGCCGGTTGAACAGGATCAGCACGCGCACCACGTTGCGCATCGGGCGTCGGTTGCGGTTGGGCTGAAGCCTGCTGTTCCATTGCCGGGCCTGCGACTTCGCGCACTTTCAATACCCTGGCATGGTGGCGAATGCAATGCCGGGCAAGGGCAACCTATCACACCGTTGACCGCACCTGCAGTATCCGGCCCAGGCTTTCCACCAGATCATGATTGTACATGGGCGATAGCAACAGGGCCTCGCCACTGCGCAGGCGAAGAAGGACCAAGTCCCGCTTCGCATCGGGCAGTTGGTCGGTCATACGGCGGCCAAGGCCGAATGTGAAGCTCGTCAACCCGATATCCACTGTGCTATAGCGCATGAATTCCTTCTCTGCTCCACGTTGTTCAGCTGAGTTGGCCTCGGTTTCCCCCTTGCGCAATTTCTGTTTGATGTAATCCCGGGCGGCCATGCGGTCCACGAGGCTCAGGTCGGCCACCTCTTCCAATTGTATCCGTCGGGCACCCTTGTTCCCGCGCAGCAGGATATGATCACCGTCGAAGCTGTATACCGCATCCTGTGACCTGTCCCGGCGCCAAGCCACCACCGCCCCAGCAGCGCAAAGCAGCAGTAGGCCCCACAGCAGTTTGCGATTCTCCTGTTGAAGCGAGAGCACGATGCCGATCAGCAGCACGAAGCCGCTGGCCATGGCCCACAGTCTCGTATTGTGCCACTCCCGCCGCGTCCGGAACCGTTTGCCACGCATCG
>JBATMK010000023.1:0-11287 GCA_049289815.1 Flavobacteriales bacterium | reverse complement strand
CATCGTGCCGGACGATATCGATTTCGAGCTCGCCATCATGAACGTGGACCACCATGCGGGCACCAACGCCAGCACCTTCACCAAGGTCTTCGCCATCGTTACCCAGGCCAACCTGCACAAGCAGCTGTGCGCGCTCTACTCCGCTTTCTTCACGTCCGGCTTTCCGCTGAGGACCTTCGACGATGAATCCGCAGCGCGGGCCTGGGTGCTTGAGCACCTGGTTCCGGGTGGCTCTAATTGATCGTTGCGAACCCGTTCCGGGGGGGGCACCTTGGTGTTGCAACCAGCTATCATGGGACCATGCACCATGCATTGATTCACCTGATGGGGGTCATGTGGCGCGCTCGCGAACACACGCACCTTCACCGGATAAAACCCCTACACCATGAGCATCATGAAGGTCATCGAGGTCCTCGCCAGTTCCAAGGTCAGCTGGGAGGATGCCGCAAAGCAGGCCGTGAAGGAAGCGGCCAGAACGCTGAAGAACATCCGCTCCGTCTACATCCAGGACCATAGCGCCACGGTGGAGAAGGGCAAGATCGTCGCGTACCGCGTCACGGCAAAGATCTCGTTCGAGATCCAGCATTAACGCGTCCGATCCCCCACGATCCGGGGCCATCGGGTCCGGTTGCTCGATACCGAGGTGATGGGGTCGTAAAGAGTTTGACCGCTCGGTCGGAAGCCGGTATCGGCAGGACCACGATGAAGGTGGTGCCCACCCCCAGTTGTTGATGCTCTACCTATACCACGCCACGTAGCGATGCGCACCATGAACTGGCATACGCTCAGCACCGACCGGACGCTCGATGAGCTGGATACCGCGCCAGAGGGACTGACCTCGGCAAAGGCCGCGGAACTGCTGGAGAAGCATGGTCCCAATCAGCTGCCCGAGAAGCGCCGCGTACCGCCATGGCTCATGTTCCTGCGACAGTTCAAGGATGTGATGATCCTGATCCTGATCGCCGCCGCCGTGGTGTCCGGCTTCATCGGCGACGTGAAGGACACGGTGGTGATCCTGATCATCGTGGTGCTGAACGCCGTGGTGGGTTTCGTGCAGGAGTACCGTGCCGAGAAAGCCATGCAAGCGCTGAAGCAGATGGCCGCGCACGTGGCCACCGTGCTGCGCGATGGTGCACCGAAGCAGATGGCCGCTGCCGGACTCGTGCCCGGCGACATAGTGCTGCTGGAAGCGGGCAACGTGGTAACGGCGGATATGCGCGTGCTGGAAGCGCACACCTTGCGCATCGAGGAAGCTTCGCTCACCGGGGAATCGTTCGGCGTACAGAAGCACACGGACGCGATCACCGATGCCGGGGCCTCCTTGGGCGACCGGCTGAACATGGTGTTCAAGGGCACCTTGGTAAGTCACGGGCGCGGCACGGCCGTGGTGGTGGCCACGGGCGAAGAGACCGAGTTGGGCCGCATCGCACAGCTGATCCAGCAGGACCCACCCGCCACGCCCCTGCAACGGCGATTGGCGCAGTTCGGCATGCGGCTATCCTACATCGTGCTCATGGTGGCCATGGTGCTGTATGGGATCGGACTATTGCACGGCGAATCGCCCATCGATATGCTGCTGTTGGCGATCAGCGTTGCTGTGGCCGCCATTCCGGAAGCGCTGCCTGCGGTGGTCACGGTGGCGCTGGCCCTCGGTGCGCGGCGTTTGGTGCGTGGCCGTGCCCTCATCCGCAAACTGCCCGCCGTGGAAACGCTGGGGTCCGTCACCTACATCTGCACGGACAAGACCGGCACCCTTACGCAGAACCGCATGTCGGTGGTGGAAACGCACATCAGTGCTGCGGTCGGGGATCCATTGGACGGTATTTCGGGCACGGAACTGCTGCACCTGGCCATGGCGCTCAACAACGATGTGCGCGAGGATGAAAGCGGTACGCTCACCGGTGACCCCACCGAATTGGCGTTGGTGGAACACACGCGCAGTGATCCTACCGTAAAGCTTGAACACGTAGAGCGCTTCCCGCGCGTGGGCGAACTGCCCTTCGATGCCGAACGCAAGATGATGAGCACCGTACACGCCTTCGGTGATCGTTTCATCGTCTTCACCAAAGGCGCCGTGGAGAGCTTGCTGGAGCGCTGCGAACGGCCCGATGTCAACACCATCAACGGGCAGAACGAGGCCATGGCCGAAGGCGGCATGCGCATCCTTGGCTTCGCCTACCGTGTGTTGGACACGTTGCCTTCCGGGCTTTCCACAGCGGAGATGGAACAGCACCTCACCTTCATCGGCTTGACGGGCCTGATGGATCCGCCGCGCGAAGAGGTTCCACAAGCCATCGCCGACTGCCACACGGCGGGCATCGTCCCGGTGATGATCACCGGCGATCACCCGCACACTGCGCGCAGCATCGCCAAGTCCATCGGTATCCTGCGCAGCGCACAGCACAAGGTGATCACCGGCCGCGAGTTGGCAGCGATGACCGCCGAGGATTTCGAGCACGAAGTGGAACGCATCCGGGTCTATGCCCGCGTATCACCGGAGCAGAAGTTGAACATCGTGAAAGCCTTGCAACGGAAGGGGCACTACGTGGCCATGACCGGCGATGGCGTGAACGATGCGCCCGCCCTTAAGAACGCCAACATCGGCGTAGCCATGGGCATCACCGGCACCGACGTGAGCAAGGAAGCCGCGCACATGATCCTGCTGGACGACAATTTCGCCACCATCATCCGCGCGGTGCGCGAAGGGCGTCACATCTTCGACAACATCCGCAAGTTCCTCAAGTTCATCATGACGGGGAACAGCGGTGAGCTGTGGGTCATCTTCCTTGCTTCGCTCGTGGGCATGCCCATACCATTGCTGCCCATCCACATCCTGTGGATCAACCTGGTCACCGATGGCCTGCCCGCCTTGGCCCTTGCCGGTGAACCCGCCGAAGGGGATGTGATGCGTCGCCCGCCCCGATCACCGAAGGAAAGCGTGTTCGCGCACGGCCTGGGCATCCACATCCTATGGGTGGGCTTGCTCATGGGCGGTCTCTGCCTGGGTACCCAGGCCTGGGCCATGCACACCGGTCTCGAGCATTGGCAGACCATGGTGTTCACCGTGCTTGCCTTCAGCCAGATGGCGCATGTGATGGCCATCCGGAGCGAGAGCCGTTCGTTCTTCTCCATCCGCTTCTTTGGCAACCCCGCGTTGGTGGGTGCGGTGGCGCTCACGATCATCCTCCAGCTCGCGATCATCTATGTGCCATCACTCAACCACGTGTTCAGTACTCAACCGCTTTCCTTGTTCGAGCTGGCCTTGTGTCTGGGCATCTCCACACTCATCTTCGGGGCGGTGGAAGCGGAGAAGTTCGTGAAGAGATGGGGGATGCCCCGTGTGCATGCTGACCTGCCGCAATGAACGACCCTCATGCCTGAACTATTCGGATCCGACGCGTTCTCCCCACAGCAGGTCGCCGACCGCGTGGAGCGCGTGGGCGTGGCCAAGGCACGGCTGCCCTTGCTTTCGCTCGTTATGCTTGGCGTACTGGCCGGGGCCTTCATCGGCCTTGGTGCCATGTACTTCACACTGGTCACTTCGGATCCAACGCTGGGTTTTGCCACCGGCAGGGTGCTGGGCGGTGTGGTTTTCTCGCTCGGTCTGCTGCTGGTGGTTGTGGCCGGTGCAGAGCTGTTCACGGGGAACAACCTGCTCGCCATGGCTTGGGCCGACGGCAAGATCTCCACCTATGAAGTGCTCCGCAATTGGGCGGTGGTGTGCGCTGCCAACTTCGTCGGGGCCGCTGGCCTGGCCCTGTTGGTGTACCTCTCCGGACAGACCCGGATGAACGATGGTGCCGTAGCCACGCACGCCGTGACCATCGCCGCCGCGAAATGCGCGCTGCCGTTCTGGACAGCATTCTTCAGCGGCGTCCTGTGCAACATTCTCGTGTGCCTCGCGGTGTGGATGGCCTTCGCCGGCCGCACCGTGATCGACAAGGCGATCGCGATCGTCTTCCCCGTCTCTGCGTTCGTGGCCGCCGGCTTCGAGCACAGCATCGCCAACATGTACTTCATTCCCATGGGCATGCTGCTGAAAAGCGAGGTGGCGGTCGTGCAGGGCGTGCATGCGATCACGTGGGAAAGCATGGTCGTGAACCTTGTGCCGGTGATCGCGGGGAACCTGGTCGGTGGAAGTGTGTTCGTGGCGCTGGTCTATCACCTGATCTACCGCCGCGGTATCCGCAGCGCCTCAGCCACTGACTGACGATCGACAGGTTTGCAGCGATCGTGGGCAGCTAGCTTCATGGCATGGAACCGAACATCAAGTGGTTGCGTGATGTACGCAATACGGACGTCGCCTCGGTGGGCGGCAAGAACGCATCGTTGGGTGAACTGATCGCCACCCTCGGCAATGCGGGGATCGAAGTGCCCGCCGGTTTCGCGATCACCGCGCAAGCCTACTGGCGCTTTCTGGACGCGAACGGTATCCGCGAGCCGTTGACCGCGTGCATGGCGCGCCTGGACCGGGGAACGCTCTCCAACCTCAAGGTCATTGCCGATGAGGCACGCGCCCTTGTGCTGAAAGCCGAATGGCCCGAGGATCTTGGCAACGAAGTGCGTGCGGCGTACCGTGCGCTTTCCGAGGAGGGTGCTTCTGTCGCCGTACGCAGCAGCGCCACTGCTGAGGACCTGCCCACGGCCAGCTTCGCCGGAAGGCACGAGAGCTTCCTTAACATCCAGGGCGAGGATGCGCTGCTCGATGCCGCGATACGCTGCTATGCATCACTCTACATGGAGCGCGCCATCAAGTACAGGCATGACATGGGCTTCCCCGATATGAAGGTGGCGCTCTCCATCGGCGTGCAGCACATGGTGCGATCGGACATTGGTGGAGCGGGCGTGATCTTCACCTTGGAACCCGAGAGCGGTTTCCGCAACGTGGTGCACATCGCGGCCAACTGGGGCTTGGGGGAGAACGTGGTGCAAGGTGCCGTGGAAACGGACGAGTACCAGGTCTTCAAACCCACCTTGCGCGCAGGCAAGCGGGCCATCCTACAACGCAAGCTCGGCGCCAAGCAAAAGACCATGGTGCTGGAACCGGCCGGCGATGGGCGCCCCGGTTCGAGCACAGTGAACCTCGACACATCAGCGGAACAGCGTGAGCGGTTCGTGCTTACCGATGAGGAAGTGCACCAACTCGCCCGTTGGGCGATCACGATCGAGGACCACTACGACATGCCCATGGACATTGAATGGGCGAAGGATGGCAACACCGGCAAGCTCTACATCGTGCAGGCGCGGCCCGAGACCGTACACTCTGCCAAGGATCCCTTCCAGCTGAAGGAGTACGAATTGAAAAGCAAGGGCAATGTTCTGGTGACAGGCAGTGCCGTGGGAAGCAAGATCGCTGCGGGTCGCGTTCGCAAGTTGGATTCACCGGCACAAGCGGATCAGTTGCTGGACGGAGAAGTGCTCGTCACCGACATCACGAACCCGGATTGGGATCCGGTGCTGAAACGTGCGTCGGCGATCGTCACCAACAAAGGAGGCCGCACCAGCCATGCCGCCATCGTGGCGCGGGAAATGGGCACCGTGGCCGTGGTGGGCGCGTTGAACGCCACCGGAGCATTGAAGGATGGACAACTGATAACCGTCTCTTGTGCGGAAGGGCGCACCGGGAAGATCTACAACGGCCAACTCGATTGGACCGAGAAGCGGATCGATCTCAAGTCCGTGCAATTGCCGCGCACGGATGCGATGTTGATCCTGGCCGATCCGGAGAAGGCATTCCGCTACAGCTTCTACCCCAACAGAGGCGTGGGCCTCATGCGCCTGGAGTTCGTGATCAACAACACGATCCGTGTCCATCCGATGGCATTGGTGAAGTTCGATGAGCTGAACGATGTGAAGGCGAAGGAGGAGATCGAGCGATTGACGAAGCATCACCCCGACAAGCGCCTCTACTTCATCGAACACCTCGCGGAAGCGGTGTCCACGATCGCAGCGGCGTTCCATCCGCATGATGTGATCGTGCGCATGAGCGACTTCAAGACCAACGAATACGCTAGCCTGCTCGGCGGCAAGCAGTTCGAACCGGCTGAGGAGAACCCCATGATCGGTTTCCGTGGTGCCTCACGCTACTACAACGAACGCTACCGCGAAGGTTTCCAGCTGGAATGCGCGGCCATGAAGATGGTGCGCGAAGAGATGGGCCTCACCAATGTGAAACTCATGATCCCCTTCTGTCGCACGGTGGGAGAGGCAAAACGTGTGGTGGAACTGATGGCGGAGTTCGGCTTGAAGCGCGGCGAGAACGGCTTGCAGTTGTACATGATGACCGAGATCCCCAGCAACGTGATCCGCGCGAAGGACTTCGCACGATACTTCGATGGGTTCAGCATCGGCAGCAACGACCTCACGCAGCTCACGCTCGGCATCGACCGCGACTCGGCCATCATCAGCGATCTCTTCAAAGAGAGCGATGATGCGGTGATCGACATGATCACATCCGTGATCGCTTCCGCCCACGCCACCGGCACGCGCATCGGCCTCTGTGGCCAGGCACCCAGTGATGACCCCGCCTTCGCGAGGTTCCTGGTGGAGCATGGCATCGACAGCATCTCCTTCAATCCTGATGCACTGGTCAACGGTATCCACAACATCCGCGAGGCTGAACGTACCCTGCAGGTGGCCGCCACCTGAGACCATCACAACCGAACATGAGGACACGATGGATCCGCCCCTCTTTCCATGCATGGGTCCCCGCGATCACAGACGGCCAGACCTTCCGCCGCCCGAGGCCGCAATGCGCCCCATGTTCGGTATGATCGGTAAGTCACCAGCCCACAGAGGAGGCATCACGCCATGGTCGATGGCCTCCGGGCCGTTCTTGATCATGAACTTCAACGTGTACGACAGGCCGTAGAGCGTGGTGATCGCATCGGCGAAGTCCTTGCTGGTGTTCGGGTCGCCCTGTCCATCGATCATCAGGTATCGGAGCTTGGGAACCTTCACAACAGCGGGTTTCGCAGTGGCTTTGTACAGCGTGGCGTCTTCCTTTTTCAGGTCGAGTTTCTTCATGACAGGTCGGGCGCATGCAAGGTGGTGCACGTACATGCAGGGTTGCACGACCCTCGTCAGGCGGACCGGTGATCAGGGCGAAGCAGGGAGAGGATGCTGGAACGTGCCAGTACTTTGCAGCGATGGTACCCGCCCGCTTCAACGACCCGAGCACACCACCTGAAATGGCCGCCTTGGCCAAGCGGGTGGGCAATGCATTGGACGTGGTGATCAACGCGCTTCAGACCCTCGGCGGCAAACCCGGTCAAGTATCGCACGCGTGGCACTTCAGCAAGACTTCGGGTTGGTACCTCACGTACGATCGCGGGAACAAGCGGTTGTTCTACCTCTTTCCCAAGGATGGAGACCTATTGTTGAAACTCGTCTTCAATGAAACGGGTGTGCAGACCATCCGCTCTTCGGACCTGCCTTCACCGGTGCTGGACAAACTCGCTACGGCGAAGATCCATGCCGAGGGCACGTTGCTCGAGTTCACTGCGCCCGAGATCCACGCGACTTTGCTCGCCACATTGCTCCGCATCAAGATCGCGTCCATGCGGTAGCCCTTTCACCCGGCGCATGGGTTAGCGGTCATTCCAAGCGGTGGCTCACACGTCGCTCACTGCACCTGCGCACCGCTCTAACCGAACGAAGGAGGATCGGCACCCCACCAGCACAGCTTCCCCACCTTGGGCAAGCACACCCACGATCGCTGGCGGGCTGATCACCGCCGTGGCCACAGGAGAGTCCGTGCAGGCTTGGTGCGAGCGCCCCACCGCTTCCGGCGGCCTGCGATCTGCGGCGGGGTAGGCATGCCGGATACCAACATCCACCGCCGCCCGGTTCTGGAACCGCGCCCCAAGAACGCGCCGAAGCGCCCACGGGTGAAGCAACGCCCAGAACCCATCCCCAACACCGACGCACCCGAAGCACCGCAGCCCGATCACGGCGTAGCGCCGGGCATCACCGGATAGAACAAGAACCCAACAAACGCATGGATATCCTGACCCACCCCCGAGAGACCTCCTTGAACAACAAGCGCGTGGCCATACTCGCCACCGATGGGTTCGAGGAAAGTGAACTGCGCGCACCACGCGAAGCCCTGTTGGAAGCAGGCGCCTTCGTGGATCTCATCTCCTTGAAGGCCGGCGCGATCAAAGGCTGGAAAGACGGCAACTGGGGCGACACCGAGCAGGTGGACCGCGCCGTGGCCGATGTGAAAGCCAAGGATTACGATGCCCTGCTGTTGCCCGGCGGTGTCATGAACCCCGACAAGTTGCGCATGGACCCGCAGGCCGTGGCCTTTGTGCGCGCCTTCTTCGATCTGCACAAACCGGTGGCGGCCATCTGCCACGGGCCGTGGCTCCTCGCCGAAGCCGGTGTGGTGCGCGGGCGCAGGCTCACCAGCTACCCGAGCATACGCACCGACCTCACCAACGCGGGTGCCGAATGGGTGGATGAGGAAGTAGTGGTGGACGATGGGTTGATCACCAGCCGCAGCCCCAAAGACCTGCCCGCTTTCAATGCCAAACTGCTGGAGGAGATCGCCGAGGGCGTACACCAGCAGTGAGTTCTCCCGCCTGATCTGCACGAAGCCACCCACTGCGTGCATCGTGGTGCACCTGTACCCTGGTTCTGCAGGAACGAAGACGGGCGGGACAGCCGAAACCCACTCGCCTGAGGCAAGCGGCCGCTACGTGTACCCCAGCATGTGTTGTGCCTGCCCACGCGCCAGCGCGGTGGGCACCCGACCCCATCATGCAGCGCCACAAACCTCACCACAACGACGCTCGCGTTGCCAGATCGGGGTTGATGCGCACGGTGCGGGCCTTCTGTTCCATGGCACCGAGTGTCTGCGGTGGCCGGACATTACCCACTTCCACGGTGCACAAGAACTGCTGACAGCCCCGAGAGAGCCCGTTGGCGTTGGCTGGACGTGTTCAGTCCTTCCGCTCGCTCTCCAGATGCGCCATCATCGGCGTTGGATAGCGATCGCCAGCGGCAGCCCCGCTTGGCACAGCCTGCTCGATCATGGTCAGGTCATCCGCGCTCAACGTGAGCTGCAACGCCCCGAGCGCTTCCTGTAAGCGATCACGACGGCGCGCACCCACGAGCGGAACGATATCCTCGCCGCGTGAGAGCACCCACGCGATGGCCACTTGTGCCACGGTGGCACCCCGGCCTTCGGCAACGGTGCGCAGCGCTTCCACGAGCGCAAGGTTCTGTTGCAGATTGTCGCCGCCGAAGCGCGGTGCGTATTTGCGGAAATCGTTCGGTGCCAGATCGCGATCCGCGGTCCAATGGCCACTGATGAGGCCACGCGATAGCACCCCGTACGCGGTGATACCGATACCCAACTCGCGACAGGCCGGAAGAATACGTTCCTCAATGCCGCGTGAAACCAATGAGTATTCGATCTGCAGGTCGCTGATGGGATGCACGGCGGACGCCCGCCGGATGGTCTCCACTCCGGATTCCGAAAGGCCGATGTATCGGACCATGCCTGCCTTGACCATTTCAGCGATCGCCCCGATGGTCTCTTCGATCGGAACTTTCGCATCGGTGCGGCCCAGGCGGTAGATGTCCACGTGGTCCGTGCCGAGACGGCGCAGCGTATAGGCCAGCGCGTTCTTCACGGCTACCGGCCGGCCATCGTGCCCGAGCCAGTTGCCGACGGCATCGCGCAGGGCGCCGAACTTCACGCTGATCAGCGCCTTCGACCGGTCGCGGCCCTTCAATGCATCGCGGATCAGCAGTTCATTGTGGCCCATGCCGTAGAAGTCACCGGTATCGAGCAGGGTGATGCCCGCATCGAGGGCGGCGTGGATCGTGGCAATGCTCTCGGCATCGTCGGCGGCGCCGTACAGGTCGCTCATGCCCATGCAGCCAAGGCCTATGGCGGAAACAGTGGGGCCGGTACGGCCGAGTTGTCGGGTGTTCATGATGGTTTGCGTCAGGGCGCAAAACTGCGTGCCTGCCGTGCGGCGGGCATGGTGACCATTTCAGAATGTAGCGGTCGGTCAAGCGGTACGCCCCATGGCCTGCCGCTCGCGGTATTGCTTGGGCGTGATGCCCTCGAATTTCTTGAACCACTTCCCGAAATTGCTCGGGTCCATCGTCAACTGTCGCGCGATCTCGGCGGCGGAGGACGGCGATGTCGTCAGCAGCTCACGCGCCACAACCATCAGGCGCTCCTCATAGAGGTCGCAGGGCGAGCTACCGGTCACCTCCTGTATGGTGTTGCTCAAGTGTGTGGGGTGAACGAAGAGGTGCTCGGCGAAGTCATGGATCTCCCATGCACGAACGGCGGTACCCGAACGGAACTCGTCCATGTGGCGGTCGAGCGCCTTCAGGTACGCGGCCGTTAGTTCCTTCGGTCGGCGGACCCTATCGATCCGGTGAATGGCCATGCGGTGCAAAGATGCAACGGGTGGGATCGAGCTTCGACACCCGCTAGCAAACTGGCACCTTCTCCCTGATCCGCGAAGCGGTAGGTGTTGAACTTCTCGGCAATGGTGGGGTCGCTGGGCTTCATCAACCGTGGGTGGTATTGGGCCCTTTTCGATCAGTTCCTTCCACGAAATGCATTTCCATCTCACCCTTTCCCTTCGCCTGCACCTTTCCGCGTGCGGTGAACGTGAACCCCGGTTCATCTTTCACAAGTGCATAGGTCGCTTCACTGATGTTCACCTGTCCCACTTCTCCGCTGCTCTCCATGCGGCTCGCGATGTTCACCGTATCGCCCCAGATATCGTACTGGAATTTCTTCACGCCCACGATACCCGCCACTACGGGCCCGGTGTGGATGCCGATGCGGATCTCGAAGTACGGCAGTCCAGCAGCGACTTTCCGCGCCTTGCCTTCGGCGATGAAGTCGCGGATCCCCAGCGCGGCCTTCACCACATCGAGCGCGTGCGTGGTGTTGGGCGTGGGCAGGCCACCTGCGGCCATGTACGCATCGCCGATGGTCTTGATCTTCTCGATGCCGTGTCTGGCCATGATATGGTCGAAGGCACTGAAGCACTCGTGGATATCGGCAACGAGTTCTTTCGCTGTGAGCTTTTCGCTCATGGCCGTGAAGCCCTTGAAGTCGGTGAAGAGCACCGTGACCTCGTTGATCAATTTGGCTTCGGCTTCGCCCTTCGCCTTCAATTCCTCAGCGATCTCCGCCGGGAGGATGTTCAGCAGCAATTCCTCACTGCGCGCCTTCTCCTTGCTGATCCAATTGCGCTGGAAGAAGAACGTGCCGGCCAGCAATACCATCAGCCCGAAGCCACCGACG
>JBATMK010000022.1:0-41311 GCA_049289815.1 Flavobacteriales bacterium | reverse complement strand
TGTGTGGGCTGTGTAATAGAAAGTTCGAGGGCAAGGTGCTCACTTGCATCCGATCATCCGGAGCGAGGTGATGGTCTCCAGGAAGGCCTTCAGTTCCTCATCGGTGGCGCGCCGCTTCTGCACGTTCATGGCAACGGAGAAGCCTTTGCCGAATTTCTGACCAGGGTTCACATAAGCGATGTACTGAAAGAACTCGTCCTTCACGAAGACCAACTTAGCGAACACACGGTATTCCTTGTGCGATGCGGCGAGGTCCTCCTTCTTCAGGGAAGCGTGCTGCTGCTCATAGCTCTTCACATCAAATGCGAGGTCATTTTGCGTTTTCTCGTCCTGTTTCTGGAACGCGGAAACCTGAACCAGCGCTGCTTTATCAGGATCTTCCCCCACGGGATAGAACACAATATTGCTATGGTATTCCGCAGCCCTATCGATGTCACCTGTCCAACCCTGGGGCTCCTTCACGCCGAAGCTGAAGCCGTCGCCATACACGATCAGGCTCTTCATCGCGGAACTATCCGCGTCCTGAGCCTGTGTGTCAGCAGCAATGAGCAAGACGATCGCGGCAACAATGTATCTCACGTAGCTCATCTCATTCTCTGATGGCCTACCTCCTCATCCCCTGCATCGCCTGCATCTGCTTCATCATGTTCTGCATCTTGGTCTTGTCGCCCATCATCTTCATCATCTTCCGCGTTTCCTCGAACTGCTTCATCAGTTTGTTCACTGCTTCGATGTTGGTACCGCTGCCCTTGGCAAGTCGCGCACGACGTGATCCATTGATGACCGCAGGGTTCTTGCGCTCCTCGGGCGTCATGCTCTTGATGATCGCCTCGATGCCCTTGAATGCGTCGTCCGGGATGTCGATGTTCTTCATGGCCTTGCCCACTCCGGGGATCATGCCCATGAGGTCCTTCATGTTCCCCATCTTCTTGATCTGCCCGATCTGCTCCAGGAAATCGTCGAAGCCGAATTGATCCTTCGCGATCTTCTTGTTCAACTCGCGGACGGCCTTCTCGTCGTATTGCTCCTGCGCCTTCTCCACCAAGCTCACCACGTCGCCCATGCCGAGGATGCGGCCCGCCATACGCTCCGGGTGGAACTCGTCCAAGGCATCCATCTTCTCGCCCGTGCCGATGAACTTGATCGGCTTGTTCACCACGCTGCGGATGCTCAGTGCCGCACCGCCGCGTGCATCGCCATCGAGCTTGGTCAGCACCACACCGTCGATGTTCAAGCGCTCGTTGAAAGCCTTGGCGGTGTTCACGGCGTCCTGACCGGTCATGGCGTCCACCACGAAGAGCGTCTCCTGCGGGTTGATCGCCTTCTTGATCGCGGCGATCTCGTCCATCATCTTCTCATCGATCGCCAGGCGGCCGGCGGTGTCGATGATCACGGCCGTGAAGCCGTGCTGCTTGGCGTGCGCGATCGCGTTCTTCGCGATGCTCACGGGGTCCTTGTTCTCACGCTCGCTGTAGACTTCGATCTCCAGCTGCTTGCCCAGCGTCTCCAACTGATCGATGGCCGCCGGCCGGTACACGTCGGCGGCGGTGAGCAGCACGCGCTTGCCCTTTTTGCGGATGTAGTTGGCCAGCTTGCCGCTGAAGGTGGTCTTACCTGAGCCCTGCAAGCCGCTCATCAGCACCACCGTGGGGTTGCCGCCCAGGTTGATGCCTGCGCTCTGCCCGCCCATCAGCTCGGCCAGCTCGTCGTGGGTGATCTTGGTGAGCAACTGGCCGGGGGCAACAGACGTGAGCACCTTCTGGCCAAGCGCCTTGGCTTTTACCCGATCGGTGAAATCCTTCGCCGTCTTGAAGTTCACGTCGGCATCCAGCAGCGCGCGGCGGATCTCCTTGGTGGTCTCCGCCACGTTGATCTCCGTGATCTGCCCCTGGCCCTTGAGGACCTTGAAAGCACGCTCCAGCTTGTCACTTAGGTTCTCGAACATCGAAAAGGAATTGAGGGATGCGAAGGTAGAGGGCGGGCGGAAGCTTCAAGACCCAAGTCCCAAGCTTCAAGGCTCAAGGCGCCCATTTGAATCTTGAGACTTGAGCCTTGTGACTTGAAGCTTGTTTTGGGCGTGCCCCACGCACGATCGCGACCGGAACGCGAAGGATCTTCACCCAGGAGCGCCGTGAACAGAATGCTTCAAGGTGAACCGGAAACCGCCGGCCTGGACCGCCCCGCATAGAACCGCTTCAACCGGAGGCGCAGGGAATGGTAGCGCAGGATGCCGATGATGATGAAGAGCCCGCTGAGCGTCAGGGATAGGTAACCGGCCCAGCGCAGATCGCCATAGCCCTCCACGTTGATCAGCGCCATGCCACCGATCAGCAGATACAGGCTGGAGCGTATGTAGCTGAGCAAGGTGCTCTCGTTGGCCAGCCGCGTGCGCACCAAGGCCAGATGGTCCCGCAAGATCAGATCCTCGTTGTGATCGAAGTCCTCGTCCGTGCGCAGCAGTGACCGGAAGTGGGAACTGGAGAACATCCTTCACAAAGATGCGTGTCCTTCAGCGCACCGTGTTCGCTATGCGGTACCAACCAGTGTGACGATCGTCACCATGCGGACCGGGGCAGCGAGGGACCTTTGTGGCCTAAGAACCACCGAATGAAACCGAACATGGGTACTGCGGACCGTTGGATCCGCTTGATTATCGCCGCCGTCGTGGTGGCGCTCTATTTCACCGGCAGCATATCGGGCACCACGGGCATCGTGCTGATGGTGATCGCCGCAGTGCTCGCCCTCACGGGCGTGGTGGGTACCTGCCCGCTGTATCTGCCCTTCGGCCTCAGAACGAGCAAGCCATGAAGCATGCGATCGAAGCCGTATGGATGGGCAAGATGCAGTTCAACGCCTTGGTGAACGGTCACACCATCGTGATGGACGCGCCGGAACGTGTGGGCGGCGAGGATCAAGGCCCCATTCCCAAACCCTTCGTGCTCTCGGCCCTCTCGGGCTGCACCGGTATGGACGTGGTGGCTCATTTGCGCAAGGCGGGCAAGCCGGTGGATTCGTTCTCCATCGCGGTGAGTGGTGAGATCAGCAAACAGCCCCCGATCGTGTACACCTCTGTTCACTTGGTGTACGACTTCCGCGGACCCGAAGAGGCGAAGCAGGAAGCGATGAAAGCGGTGGAAGTCTCGCAGGGCACCACTTGCGGCGTCAGCCACATGCTGAAGCAGATCATGCCGGTCACCTGGGACATCGTGTACAACGGCGCATTGGTCTTCAGCAACACCCCTACGACAGCGGCAGCATGAAGAAGCCGATCCTGATCACACTCGCCGGCGCTCTGCTCGGTGCAGGCGCGGGCTGGCTTTACTGGAGGTTCGTGGGCTGTGCCAGCGGTAGTTGTTCGATCACCTCCTCGGCGTTGAATAGCAGCCTGTACGGTGCGCTGCTCGGCGGCCTGCTCTTCAATGGCTTGCGCCCCACGAAGCGCGGCCCTTCCTCCTCCACCACCAATTAGACACTTCACCCATCATGCTCAGAACTCTCTTCGGTCTCGGCCCCAAAGTGGACGTTGCTCAGTTGCTCGCGCAGGGCGCCACCGTTCTTGACGTGCGCACCAAAGCGGAATACGCGGGCGGCCATGTGAAGGGCTCCGTCAACATCCCCCTGGACCAGTTGCAGGCCGGAATGCACAAGATCCGCAAGGACAAACCGGTGATCACCTGCTGCGCCAGCGGCATGCGCAGTACTTCCGCCGCCAGCCTGCTGCGCGGCCATAAGTTCGATGCGCACAACGGCGGACCATGGACCAAAGTGCAGGCTGCCCTGCGCACACGATGAAAGAACGTCTCCTGCATGGTTGGAACTTCCTACGCCTGTTGAGGGCGCTGTTCGCGGTCGTTTTCCTCATCGCGGGCATCCAGGGACATGAGCCCGTGGCCTATTTCGCCGCGGCCTTCTTCGGGGTGCAGGCGATCTTCAACATCGGCTGTTGCGGCGTTCAAGCGTGCGCGCCCCGTGGTACGGATGCTGTGGGAACGAAGAACACTGCGCGCGAGATCACCTACGAAGAAGTCACCTGAACATGTCCGGGAGCAAGTCCACCTTTCAAGAGCTGATCAACGGTCCCAAACCGGTGCTGGTGGATTTCTCCGCCGAATGGTGCGGTCCGTGCAAGGCGATGAAGCCCATCCTCGACGAGTTCAAACGGAGCATCGGCGACAAGGCCGTGGTGCTGAAGGTGGATGTGGACCGCAACCCGGCGGCGGCACAGGCTTACAACGTGCGCGGCGTTCCCACGCTCGTGATCTTCAAGCAGGGCAAATTGGTCTGGCGTACTTCCGGCGTGGTCGGTGCCGCACAATTGCAACAGGCGCTGGAGCCTTTCCTCCTCTGATCCTAGACCGTGGCGGTGCTCCGCACGGTGATGACGCCTCGCGCCAGTTCGATCCGTCCATGCTGCGCCAATTGATGCAGCAGGCGGGTGATCACCTCGCGCGGTGAGTTCAGTTCCTGCGCGATCTCCTGGTGGGTCACCTTCAGCGTTCGATCACCCGTGGCCTGCACACGCTTCACCAGGTAGTTCCATACCTGCTCGTCCAAATGGGCGAAGGCAACCACCTCGATCGTCTCCAGCAACTCATTGAAGCGCTGCGTCTGGGTGTTGCCTACGAACTTGCGCCATTCGGGCCAGGCCATCCATTCCTCCACGCAGCGCTTGGGCAGCAATAGCAGCTCGGAATCCTCCTCGGCTACGGCAACAATGGAGCTGTTGCGCTCGGCCGCACAGCACGCTAACGACATCGCGCAGGTCTCCCCCGGCATGATGTGGTAGAGGAAGCGCTCACGCCCCTCTTCATTGCTAGCCAGGATCCGCAGGCTGCCGCTCACCACCATGGGGATGTGTGTGATCCGATCGCCCGTTCGCATCACCACGGTGCCGGCAGGCACCAGCCGCTTCACGCCTTCCCGCTCAACAGCGGCTTGCAGTTCCGGCGTGGTGAACATCAGATAGTGGGATCACCTCACGTTGATCTCCGTGATCTGCCCCTGGCCCTTCAGGACCTTGAAAGCACGCTCCAGCTTGTCACTTAGGTTCTCGAACATCGTCTTGAAAAATGAGGCCCGAAGGTAGACGGCGGCTGGTTCACCACAGAGGCACGGAGGCACAGAGTGGCACGGACACTACCTCTGCATTCCACGGTTCAGCGTTCTGCGGTTCTTCGGTTCCTTTCGGGCGTTCCGGCTCGAAGACACGCCGTCGGGCCATCCGCTCGTAGTCCTCGCCGCCCTCGTTCCTCGGTCGGCTGTGGGCTACCCGCTTCTGTCCCTAACGCGAAATGCAGTTCTTGTTCAAGGTCGCAAATTGCGACCTCAAGTCATCCCGTCTTGGATGTCGCATTCTGCGATGTCCAATTCAGTTTTCGCACCATGAACAGGCTATTGGCGCGCATGCCGGTAGAGGTCGTTGTGAGGCCTAGAACTTGAGGTCGCAAATTGCGACCATAGGGGAGCGGCTATGTTCAAGATCGCAAGTTGTGATCTTGAACAGCAGCCGTTAGGTTTAACGCATGGCAAAGGGCCTGATGAAATACTCCGACGAGTTTGTCATGAGCAAGATCCACGTGATCCGTGGGCAGAAGGTGATGTTCGACAGCGACCTCGCCGCTCTCTTCGGGGTGGAGACCCGCGCCTTGAACTTGGCCGTGAAACGGAACGCCAAACGATTCCCTGCCGACTTCATGTTCAAGCTCACGAAGGATGAGGCGGAGGATTCAAGATCACAAACTGTGATCTTGAAGCGCGGGCAGAACATCAAGTACTTGCCAAGTGTCTTCACCGAGCACGGCGTGCTGATGCTCTCCAACGTACTGCGCAGCGAACGCGCGGTGCTCATGAGCATCCAAGTTATCCGCGTCTTCACCCGGATGCGCGAAATGCTCCTCACCCACAAGGACCTGCTCCTGGAACTGGAGAAGCTGCGCAACACCTCCAAAGAGCACGGCGGCAAGATCCAAGTGATCTTCCGCTACCTGAAGCAGATGGAAAAGCGCGAGACTGAACGCGTGCTGCTGGCCGAAGTGGCCAAGACGAAACCACGGCGCGCGGTGGGATTCAAGATCGGGAAGGCGAAGCGGTAGGGAGATGGTTGGGGCTCTCTACGCCCAGGGCATTGGCGGCCTCATTCCCTTCGCCGATGCAGAAGCGATCGGATCAAGTTGATCTCCGCCTCGTCGGGTGGTCCAGACCAAGCCCTCGACCCTCGTTCGCTCACCAGAAGTTCGTTTCTCCATGTCCATAGGTAGCGCGTACCCTCATAGCTCGTGACCAGATGGGTATGATCGAGACCGGAACTATCAGCCGTCCATGCGAACAGTTCCTCGCGTTCTCGAAGAAGCATGACCGTGTCATTGTGGAACAAGTACTCCTTGGTGCTTCTTCCCCAACTCAAGCCGATCTCTTCTCGGATCTTGACCAACTCCGTTCCGCGATAGCAGTAGATCACCTCCCCGCCCCCGTCGAAGGTCACGTTGTAGATCGCGAATGCATCGAGTGTATCGGAGGATAAGGTTCGGTCCCTATCGATAGAGGCTACGATGTCCTTGATGTGCTCGACTTGGGCAGACTGGGAGAAAGCCAGTGATGGCAGGAGGCAAAAGATGATCGCGGCTCGCATTCCGACCCAAACCTATGCCTCTTCGAGTTCCCCGACTTTACGAGTGTTCGGCCGTGCGTTGGCGTCATGCGCTGTAGGCCCTCCACTCGTACCAGCAGTTCTCCTCTCCGGCCGCGATCACCGGCCATGCGCCAGCGCGTGAGCGATCGCACGGGAAAGCCCGGAGCCGTCATGAGCGGAGCCGAGGGATCGGCGAGGACTTGAACGGAAGAGCGCGACGGTGTGATCACCGGCACGCCCAAGCCCTTCAAACCCAACCCCCACTAGCGCCATCGTCCGCGATGTCGGGTTAAGCAAGTATGGGCACCTCGAAGTGGCACGAGGTCTAGATCGCTCCCGCGCATTGCACTCTCCGCATCTTTCGCCCATGATCCAGATCCGCGACCTCAGCACCACGCCCCTGCCCGTGGTAGTGGACTGCCTGCTACGTGCCTTCGAGGGCTACTTCGTGCCGATGCCGAAGGAGTTGCACGTGTGGGAGCAGCGCTTTGGTCGTTCAGGTGTGGACTGGTCCCGGTCCTACGGCGCGTTCAAGGAAGGTGAGCTGGTGGCCTTCATCATCCACGCCATCGGTGAGTTGGATGGAAAGCGCACGGCGTTCAACACCGGCACGGGTGTGGTGCCCGAGCATCGGGGCAAGCATCTGGTGGATGAGCTCTATGCGCACGCCCTGCCCGAATTGAAGCGAAGCGGAGTGGACCTCTGTACGCTGGAAGTGATCACGAAGAACGTTGCTGCCGTGCGCGTGTATGAGCGTCTTGGCTTCGCAGCCATGCACACATGGAAGAGTTTCCTGGGTGAACCCAAAGCGAATGATGCGGGCGAGCCGTTGCAACCCCGCGAGCTTCATGAAGTGGACCTGGGTGATGATCGTTGGTACAGTTGGGACCATCGCGTGGAGGCATTAACGCGGAGCATGGGCGGCTTCGTCGTGTTCACCTTAGGTGGCGCGCAACCATGGGGCCATGTGATCGCGGATCCGAACACTGGTCGAGTGGCGCGGCTGGCCGTAAATGATGAAGCGGACCGGGATCAGTGGATCCGGCTCATATCCTCGCTCGGGACCTTTCAAAAACCGCTGCGCCTGGTGAACGTGCATCCGGAACGAACGGCGTTGATCGAAGCGCTGCTCACTTCCGACTTGGTCAACGATATCGATCAGTTCGAAATGCGGATGACGGTGTGATCACCGGCACTCCCGCATCCCGCACGGTCCATCCCCGTGCTCCCCTATCCGCTAGGCCTCCCACATATCCTTGTTCATGCGGAACACTCATCTCCTCTTCCCATTCCTGATAACCGCGTGCGCCGTGCCACCGGAGCCAGCGGAAGAGAAGGACGAACTCTCCGCACCACACGCCGCGTTGGCGCACCGGTGTGACAGCGTTTTGCATGCGCTGGTGGGCGATGCCTATGGCGCGGGGGTGCTCATCAGCGTCCACGACACCGTGATCCTCAGCACCGGCTACGGCTTTATCGACAGTGCGCACCACCATGTGCCCACGGACAGCACCTTGTTCAACCTGGCATCCGTCAGCAAGAGCTTCACTGCGGTGTGCATCGCGCAGTTGGAGGCGCAGGGCCTGTTGCACCGCTCCGACACGCTCACGCATTTCTTCCCCGATCTGCCTGCGGACAAGCGATCGATCACCATCGAGCACTGCCTGACGCATACTAGCGGCCTGGCACAGAACTATGCCGCCGATGGCACGCGCACGCTTGACGAGGCCGTGGCCGCCATTGGTCGCGACACGCTCGATACCATTCCCGGTGCAGCATTCCGCTATTCGAACGAGAATTACGAGTTGCTCGCTGCCGTGGTGGAGAAGGTGAGTGGAACACCGTTCGAGACATACGTCCGAGCGCACGTGCTGCTGCCTGCCGGCATGATGCATACGAAGGTCTGGAGCGATCTCGCCCGCCCCTCACCTCCGGAAGTCGCGGCCTTCACACGCGTGATCGAGCCCGAGGTCTTCGGTGTGAACTGGGGCTACATCGGCAGTGGCGGCATCTATTCCTGCACCAGCGATCTGTACGCGTGGTTCACCACGCTGCGCCACGGTGCGGTCCTTTCACCCGCGATGCTAGACACGCTGTGGACACCGCGTGTGCCCATTTCCGTCGGCCACATGGCACGCGGCTGGTTCGTTTCGGGAACGAAAGGCACCACCGAGATCTGGACACGCGGCAACGAGGACTGGGGGCATAACGCTGTGGTCCGCTGGTTCCCGGAACGCGGGGTGTTGATCATCGTACTCACCAACTCCGGCGAGATCGGCGACAAGAACACCACGGGCAACCGGATCCTTGGCGATGCATTGGTGGATGTGTTGATCCGCTGAGCGGGACGTGATCTCCTTTCCCAAATAGGCGCGAGTACCAAGCCGCGCGTGAGGACGTTGCCCAACCCGCGATCCCCACCAACCCAACATACCGACCGCTCATCAACATCTGTAACCTGTTCCGGAGCATGCTCGTCACATTCGCACATCCAACCACCGATCATGTTGCGAAGCCTTCTGCTCCTAACGTCGCTTGCTGTTCTCACCCTCGCGCAGGCACAATCGAATGTGGCTGGCTACGATGAAGAAGTGCAGGCACACTTCACCGCCAACGAGCCCGGTGGTGCGGTGTTGGTGGCACGAGGTGGCAAGGTGCTGTACGAGCGGGCGCTGGGCTTGGCCGATCTTTCCACGAAGACCGCGCTCACTACGGCGAACCAGTTCCGTATCGGTAGCGTGACGAAGCAATTCGCGGCGGTGGCGATCCTACAACTGGCGGAGGCCGGCAAACTGAAGCTGGACGATGAGATCCAGAAATACGTGGACTTCCCGAAGAAGGACCACGCGATCACCATCCAACACCTGCTCACGCATACCTCGGGCATTCCCAACTTCACGAACGGTGCGAACTACACGCCGGAGGCCTACGCCAAGGACATTGACCTGAAGGACCTGATCGCGCTCTTCGCGGAGCTGCCGTTGGAATTCGCGCCCGGCACGAAATGGAACTACAGCAACAGCGGTTACATCCTGGTAACCGCCATCATCGAAAAGGTCTCCGGCCAGAAATGGGCGGACTACGCGAACGAGCAACTCTTCGCGCCTGCGGGTATGAGCCACACAACCGCTTCCCTGATCCAAGGTTCGCCAACCGAGGCCCTGGGCTATGCGGAAAGCGAACAGGGCTGGGAACCCGCGCACGCGGTAAGCATGACCTGGCCGCTCGGCGCGGGCAACATCCGCAGCACGGTGGGCGACCTGTGGAAATGGAACTCGAGCATCTTCGCAGGAAAACTGGTGCCGTTGGCGCGACTCGCCCAAGCGCATGAGCCGGTGAACCTGACGGATGGATCGAAACACCCCTATGGTTTCGGCTGGGGATTCCAGAACGTGCAAGGCAGCCCCACGATCGAACACAATGGCGGCATCGACGGATTCGTGAGCGCGAGCTTATACGTGCCCAAGGAAGACATCTATGTGGTGGTGCTGGTGAACCGCGAAAGCGATGATGCCAACAACCTGGCGCCGAAGCTCGCCGCCATCGCACTCGGCAAGCCCTACGGTGCACCCGAGGTGGCGCTCACCGAGGCGGAGGCGGTTTCATACACCGGTGTGTTCGTGAACGCCGAAGGTGTTGAGCGCTACATCACCGCCGATGGGAACAAGCTGCGCTCCATGCGCCAAGGCAGCTCGCCCAAGCCACTGCGCCATCTGGGCAACGACCGCTTCCTATTTGAAGGCGACGTGATCACACTGTCCTTCCAACGCACCGATGGCAAGGTGACCGGTGCCCGCTTCCTGGCACGCGATCGCGAGGAGCAGCTCACCCGGTCGGACAAACCATTGCCAAAACCACGCGAGGAGATCAAGTTGAACAACGCGGAACTGCAGGCGTATGTGGGCGAGTTCGAGTTGATGCCGGGATTCACCCTCACCTTCCGCGCAGAGGGCGATCGCTTCTTCGTGACGGCCACCCGGCAACAGGAACTTGAAGTGTTCGGCGAAGCACCGCACAAGTTCTTCTTGAAAGAGGTGGACGCGACGATGGAATTCCACCCGGAAGCGGACGGCACGGTGAAGCGCCTCACCTTCAACCAAGGCGGTGTTATGGAAGGGAAGCGGATCAAGTAGGTACGCACGACCAGTCAGCTTCCATCGTGTCCACCATCCCCCTTCGGCTCGACTGTTCGCTCCTTACTTGCGTAGCGATCATCGCCTGTCCGCATCATACCGAAGCGCAGTTGCCTTCGCCGCAAGAGCCATCCACCGCACCACCCGATCTGGTGGCCACCATCGCAGCGCTGGACAGCGCGATGTTCGCCGCCTTCAATGCCCACGATGCGGAACGGCTCGCGACCTTCTTCACACCCGACCTCGAATTCTACCACGACAAGGGCGGCTTCGCTGGCTTCGACAGTACGATGGCCAACTTCCGCAGCCTCTTCGCCCGTAATGCCGAGACAGGTCTGCACCGCGAGCTGGTACCCGGCACGTTGGAGGTTTACCCCATCGGCGACTTCGGCCTGCTGGAGATCTGCCAGCACCGTTTCTGCCACGATGAGGGCGGGAAACAGGACTGTGGCAACTTCAAGAACATCATGGTCTGGCGCAACGACAGATCAGGCTACAGGGTGAGCCGGGTGATCAGCTACGATCACTGAAGCTGCGTCCCGCAATGCGCATTCAAACCCTTTTTCATTCGTCGGGTCATTGCGGTGTGATACAAGGATGGCGGTCGTGTGTGGTCAGGACATGTTGTGCGGCTCTACTCAACGCATCCATCGCGCATCTTTATCCCATGCTACGCACCGCAACCCTCCTTTGCCTGGGCGGCCTGGCCAACGCCGCCCCCGCGCAACCCGGCACCCTCGATGCAAGCTTTGGCACTGGCGGTATCGTCCAGATCAACATCACCTCGGGCTACGATACGGGCACGGACCTCTTGCCCATGGCGGGTGGCCGCCTGCTGGTGTGCGGCTACGGCACACCGTCCTCCAATTCACCGGAACCCTTCATCCTTCGCCTGCTACCGGACGGTACCCTCGACCCCGACCACGGCATTGTGATCCTCCCCCACGGCAGCAACGGCCGCGCCGAAGGGATGGTGTTCGCGGCGGACAGCAGCGTGTACCTCTGCGGCTACGCCGATACGCTGGGCCACGACCGCTTCACCCTCTGGCATGTGCTGCCCGATGGCACACCCGATCCCGCCTTCGGCATGAACGGCCGGGTAAGCGTACCCCTGACGGGTATCTATGAGATCCGTGCACTTGATATCGCGTTGCAGCCGGACGGAAAACTCGTGCTCGCGGGCAATAAATATTTCAGCACATGGGACAGTTTCCTGGCTCGGTTCAACGCCGATGGCACGCTCGACAGCACCTTCGGTTTCAACGGAATGTTGACAATGAACAACAGCGATAATGCCCACGATGAGTTCTTCACCGTAGGTGTGCTGGACGATGGCTCCATCGTGGCTGGCGGCTATGGTAAGAGCGGCGGGCTGGAATACCCATTGATCGTGAAATTGACCCCTGCCGGCGTTCCTGACTCCACCTTCGACGGCGATGGGATCCTGACGCCCACGCTGAGCTTTTCGGAAACCCGGGTGACGTGCCTGGTCGCAGTGGGCCAGGATGTGGTCGCTGGTGGCGCACGGTACACCGGTATCTCCACCACATCGGACTACTTCCTGATCCGCTTCGATGACACGGGTGTGTTGGACCCTTCGTTCGGAACGCTGGGTGAAGAGGTAACGGATGTGGACGCCGACGACTACATCCGCGACCTCACCATTCTCGCGGATGGTCGGATGGCAGTGGCGGGTTACACAGGAGACTTCACGAACGGCGTGGGTCCCATCGATTTCCTTACGGCGGTTCACACGACCGATGGCGCGCCTTACACCACCTTCGGCGTTACTGGATATGCGATAGCCGCCACCTCCACCGGCGTTGACGAGGGCTACGCGGTGAAGGAGCAAGTGGATGGCAAGCTGGTGGTGTCCGGCTCCACGTACGCGTCCTCGTTCAACTCCATGGTGACGATCCTGCGCTATGAGAACGACGTGAACACCATGGTGACCTTATCCACGCATGAGGCCGGCCTCATGGCTTGGCCGAACCCCGCGAACGATCACCTGCGGCTGAACACAGCGATCACCGGCGCAGCACGCGTGGAGATCATGGACGCGACCGGGGGCGTGGTGCGAAACATGCACACACCGAATGCGAACGGACTGGTGATCCCCGTGGCCGACCTTCAGCCGGGCAGGTACCTGCTCCGTTGTGCTGATGATAGTGCTGAGCGCGTGGTTCCGTTCCATATCACGCGGTAGCGCAGGAAGGATGGAGTTGAACAGGTGGAGCCGATCGGACAGGATCATGCCCGGTCTTTCCGTCCATGATCCTTGCGCCATCCTTCCCGCCCTTCCGCCGCTTGGCCCACAGGCCAACAACCATTGACCGCCGCTCGTTTTGTTCGCGCCATGAAGGCCATCGTTTGTGAGCGGTACGGCGCACCGGAACAGTTGCAATTGCGTGAAGTGCGCGTACCCGCACTGAAGGACCGGCAGGTGCTGGTGCGCGTACATGCCACCACGGTGAACGATTACGATTGGAGCATGGTGATCGGCAGGCCACGCATCTATCGGCTCTTCTTCGGCCTCTTCCGCCCAAGGCGGCCCATACCGGGCATGGAGCTAGCCGGCAAGGTGCAGGCGCTTGGGCCGAACGTTACGCGCTGGCGCATCGGCGACACGGTTTACGGTGATACTTCGAACGGCGGGCTGGGCACATTCGCAGAGCAAGTGGCCGTGCAGGAGGATGAGTTACGACGCATACCGGCGGGCCTGACTTTCGTGGAAGCAGCGGCCATACCCCATGCATTGGAGCTGGCCTATCAAGCCGTGGTGGGGTTGGGCAAACTGAAGGATGGAGAGCGCGTGCTGATCAATGGAGGCGGTGGCGGTGTGGGCACATTCGCCCTACAACTGGCCAAGCGCCAAGGCTGCACGGTTTGGGGTGTGGATACCGGCGAGAAGCTGAAGGCCATGACGGCGCTGGGCTTCGATCATGTGCTCGACTACCGGCAGCAGGATTTCACACGGACGGGTGAACGTTTCGACCTGGTGGTGGACACCAGGACCAAACGCTCGGCCGGAGAACTGGCGCGCGCACTGACCCCGGGCGGTCGGTACGTAACGGTTGGCGGTGATCCGGGCAGGCTGATCGCGCTGTTGTTCGCGCGGTGGTTCGGTCGGCGCAGCATGCACATTGTTGCACTGAAGTCGAACAAGAACCTTGACATCCTTGCTCCGTTGTTGAGCAGCGGTGCCTTGAAGCCCGTGATCGACGGACCCTACGCCTTCCACGAGCTGCCACGACTTGTCCGTCGATTCGGCTCTGGACTGCATACCGGGAAGATCGTGGTACGGGTGAGCGATCAGTGAGCGCTACTTCATCACCTCTTCATTCCGATAGCGATCCAGCACCTTCTCGCCGATCACATGGCTACGCACCGGTTGATCGATGCCTTTGAGGGAAAGCGGCCGCATTTCCAAGGGTGGGAGGTCGCGATGCAGGTGTTGGAAAACATCATCGGACAAGAGGATCTCGCCCGGCTGCGCCGCCCCTTGCAGGCGTGAGGCGAGGTTCACCACCGGGCCGATCACCGTGAAATCCTTGTATGCATTGCCCACCTCGCCCATGTTGCAGGTGCCTGTATGGATGCCGATGCCGATACCGGGTTTCTCCTCCGGAGCGAGGTCCTTGTGCAGTTCAGTGCAGCGGCGTTGCAGTTCGATGGCTGCCTTCAGAGCGTTGCCCACGTGATCGGCACGCACCAGTGGAAAGTTGAAGATGGCCAGCACCGCATCGCCTATGAACTTGTTGACGATGCCATCCCTTTCCCAGATCGCCATGGAACACTGATCATAGAATCCGTGCAACAGTTGGTTCACCCGTGCGGCGGGCATGGTTTCCGACAAGCGGGTATACCCCCGGAGGTCGGCGAAGAGGATCGTGGTTTCGATCTCGATCTGTTTCTGCTTCTTCACCCGGATGAACATGCTCTCGCAGATGGTGCACAGGTTCGGGTGCATCTGGCTGCGTGTTATACCGAAGGGTCTGAAGAGCAATGAGAACGGCCCCCGGATGGCGATGGGCATGTGCATCTGTTCCAAACAGCCCTGGCACAAAGTGGTGGTCCGCATGGCGATCGGAAGGTCGTCCTACCGGCACCTCCCCGTGATACGAACTTACTGATCATGCGGCCGGCGATAAGCCACCTCTCCCGATCTTGGCAAGCGGAATGCTGACGATCCGCACGGCCATCTCTGATCTCCAATGGCAGCACGGCCTTGCCGTCCTTCACCAAGTGTACGTGGGCGAAGGCCACAGCCCTGCCGACAAAGCGGCGCAAACATTCCGACGTGAAGCGCTGGAGCCCGAGGGGATCTTCCTGGTAGCTGAGCGGTGTGATGCGGTTCTGGGTGCCATGATCCTGTTGCACCCGGGCAGTGCGCTCCACCAGCTGGCACGGACCGGCGAAAGGGAGTTCCGTCTGTTGGCCGTGCATCCGGATGCGCGTGGCACGGGTGTGGGCGAAGCGCTGGTGCGGGCGTGCATCGGACAGTGCAAGGCCGACGGCGCCAACGCGCTTGTGCTCTGGACGCGCCCGGTGATGGTTGCTGCGCAGCGGCTCTACGAACGGATCGGTTTTCTCCGCGTCCCGGAACGCGATGAAGAGGATCCCAGGGGGTTCACTCGGCTCGTTTACCGTTCGGAACTTGTGGCAGGCCGGTGAAGACGGTAGTCCTTAGCGGATCCTCCCACCCTCCAATTTCCGCGGCACCAATGGAGGCCGCTTATCGCGCAGGAAGACCCACTCGTCGGCACTGCTCTCGTCGGGCGCGAAACGATAGCCATCGCCGGCGTACTCCTTGATACGTTCAGGTTCCGTGATGCGGTGTTGGATGATGTGTCGCGCCATGGCCCCGCGCTGCTGCTTGGCGTAAACCATCACCACACTGTAGCCGCGCGGACCCTTGTCCTTGAAGATTGGTGTGATGACCCGGCCAGTGAGCTTCTCGGGCTTCACGGCCTTGAAGTATTCACTGCTGGCAAGGTTGATCACCGCGCTACCACCCGAAGTCTTCAGGTCTTCGTTCAGCACCTCGGTGATGCGATCACCCCAATACGCATAGAGGTTCTTCCTGCGATCCAGCCCGAAGGGCGTACTCATCATGAGTCGATAATCCTGCATCAGGTCGAGCGGACGCAGCACACCATACAGACCGCTGAGGATGCGCAAGTGATGCTGCGCGAAACGCAGGTCCTCCGAACTCAGCGTACGCGCTTCCAGTCCACGGTACACTTCGCCGTTGAAGGTGAAAACGGCCGGGCGGGCGTTCATTGCGGTAAAGGGCGTCACCCAATGCGCATAGCGCTCGCGGTTCAGTTCACCAAGCTTCAGGCTGAGGTCCATCAAGCTCGCGAGCTTCTTCGCGCTAAGGGTTTTCAACTTCGCCACAAGCGGCATGGCTTGTTCCAGGAGCACGGGTTGCGTGGTATCCTTCACGCTGGGCGTTTCCTTGGCGAGGTCCTTGGCCGGCGAGAGCAGCACGAGCATGGCCGAAAATTAGCGGTGATGGTCGCACCGGTGGGCCAACGAAGCGTGATAGCGGTTGCTACCTTGGTCAAAACCATTGTGGGATCATGGAACGAAAGGAATTCCTGCAGCGCGGGATCTGGGGAACTGCACTTGCCCTGATCGGAGGTGCGCTGAGCAACACGGCGAAAGCCATGGAAAGTCTGGCGGGTACCGGCCAGCGCGGTGTGGAGGGCGTGCTCTCCCCCACCAACACGCACATGGTGGGCAACGGGTTCAAGGTGATGAACTACTTCCCCAACGGGAAGGGCTTCGAGGAGCGCATGAGCCCCTTCTTCCTGCTGGACTTCAATGCGGAAGTGAACTTCCCGCCGAGCGAACTCTCGCAAGGCGTGGGTGTGCATCCTCACCGGGGTATTGAGACGATCACGTTCGCCTACAAGGGCAGTGTGGAGCACCACGACAGCAAAGGCAACCACGGCGTCATCAATGCCGGTGATGTGCAATGGATGACGGCGGGCGGGGGTGTCTTGCACAAGGAGTACCATGAGCAGACCTTCAACCGCAACGGTGGCGCCTTCGAGATGCTGCAGCTGTGGATCAACCTACCGCGCAAGCACAAGATGGTGCCCGCGAAGTATCAGAGCATCCTGCACAGCAAGAAGCCGAAGGTTACCCTGCCGAAAGGCGCAGGCACCGTTCACGTTGTGGCTGGTGAATACGAAGGCGTGAAAGGGATCGCGAGCGCGTACTCGCCCATCCACATGTACGACGTGCATCTGAACGCCGGCGCTGATCTGAGCTTCCAGCTTCCCGCGCATTACAACTCAGGGATCCTTGTTGTGGATGGCGCGATCACCGTGAACGGCGCGGCTGCACCGGAGAACCACTATGTGCAATTGAAGAACGAGGGCGGGGCGATACGTATCGGGGTCACAAGCCAGTGCATCCTGCTGGTCTTGAGCGGCGAGCCGTTGAACGAGCCTTACGTGAACTACGGGCCCTTCGTGATGAACACGGAGGAGGAGATCCACCAGGCGATAGAGGACTACAACACGGGAAAATTCGGGTTCTTGGCGGATTGACCCCATGCGCCCCATTGTTCTCACACTCGTGCTTTCGTTCGCCGCTTGCGGACCGGCGCCGCACCAGCCGGATGTTCCACCCACCCGGGATCCAGCAGTGATCGAAGCCCGCATGCAGGAGTACGTTGCCACAACACGCACCATGGACGTGGAGAAGATGGCGGCCTTCTACTCACCTGCCGCGGAGCTCTTCGAACCCGGCATACCACCGATCGTTTCGCACGATTCGATCCTCGCTTTCATGCGCTTTTTCGTCGGTGCGAAGGTGAACTCCGCCACGGTGGACCGGAACGCGATCGAACTCTTCGATAGCACTGCGTTCTATTGGGGTACATACCACGAGAACCTCGACTTTCCAGGCCAGCCGACGAGCGATCAGCAGGGCAAGTTCGTTGCCGAGTGGAAGTTGCAGAGCGATGGAACGTGGCTGATCGAGCGCCTGTACCGTATACCTCTGCCGCCCTCTCTGGAACAATGACGGCTGGGCATCCCCTCCGGACGGCAACCAAAGACGAAGGTCTCCGTCAATGATCCCGATGCATACCCCCACTCTTTGCTTGCGGGCAGCGATCGGCTGTTCCCTCTTCCTCCATTTCACCCTGGTGTCCGCCCAGACTTTCCGCAT
This sequence comes from Flavobacteriales bacterium, assembly GCA_049289815.1. Classification (GTDB taxonomy): domain Bacteria; phylum Bacteroidota; class Bacteroidia; order Flavobacteriales_F; family PHOS-HE28; genus PHOS-HE28. The sequence continues at coordinate 23,362 of JBATMK010000022.1, read as the reverse complement.
GGGCTATCTCGGGATCGGTGCAACCGATTTCCTTGAATGCGCCAATGGCGATTACGTACTGGCAAGCGGTACATCATTGCTCCATGGCCCCGTTCGGCTGGACAATAACGGCAGCGTGCTGTGGACGGCACATGTGAATGCGTACTCCATCCTTTTCGGCGTGGTTGAAACCACCGACGGCGATCTGATCACCGGGACCAGCTACGTGGACAGCACCGGTCGTTTGCGGCCGGCGATCGTGAAGTTGGATGCGAACGGCAATTTGCTCTGGAGCCGGTTCTTCGTGTGCGATACGGTTGATGTACGGGCGCATCGGTTGATCCGGATCGCAGCGGACCGGAACATCATGCTGACCCTGGACCAGGGCACCAACGCGCACATGAACACGCTCATTTGCTTCAACGATGCGGGTGTGGTACAGTGGGCACTGAAGAGCACGCCCAATATCCCGGATATCACGTTCGATGAGCTGGTGGTCGGAAGCGGTGGCTCCTTCTACATCATGACGAACGAGGACTTCAACGGGGCGATCATGAAATTGGGCTTTGCCGGCTCGGTGCTCTGGTCCAACGAATACGCCCTTGGCGCCCAGTACATCGGGCGTTTCTACGATGGCATCACCGATACCGATGGCAACCCGGTCTTCCTTGCCCGCCCTTTGTTCAATGCCGCCTACGGCGACTTCCTTACCATGAAGTGCGACGCCACGGGAGCCCCGACCACGGCCGTCGGATACACGATCAATGCAGCGGGCCAGGTGTACGGCGGCGACATGGATGTGGACGCGAACGGACAGCGCGTGATCAATATGGCGTACGGCTCGTCGGACCTGCTGGTGATGCTGACCGACGCCAGCGGCACGCCCGTCTGGAGCAAGAAGAACGAAAACGACGTGTTCATGTACGGCGGTGACATTGATGTACTGAACGATGGCCGTTTCGTGAACCTGACGACAGCTAGCACCCCTGGGGCCTCCCTCCTGTTGCATCGTTCCGACGCAGCGCTGGAGATCGACGGTTGCTTCGAACCCTTCGGGCTCACCACGGTAGTACCGCCCACGATCCAATACGGCGCGCTCGCCTATCCGATGAACAACAGCGCTGTCGCCACTGTATCCTTCACCACCGGCACTTCGAGCATCGCTGCCCCCATGGTGTTGCCCTGTTCTCCTTCCGAGGTGGAGGTATCGGTGGCGCCGACTGCCTTCGCAGTGACGATGGACCCCTTGAGCGGCCTGCTGCATGTGAACGGAACGACCGGACCGGGCGAGGTGCACATTGTGAACGGTGCTGGTCAGGTGGTCCATTCCGGTCAGCACACCGGAACCAGCTTCGATGTGGATGTACATGGACTTGCTAACGGCCTGTACACGATCACGGTGTTCGATGCGAGTGGAACACGCGTGCAACGCTTCATCCGCTGAGGCGTCGTTAATGCAAAGAGCCCCGACAAGTCGGGGCTCTCCGTTTTCAATGGCGTCTATGATCAGCGGGCCACGACGAGGCGTTGCACGGTTGTCTCGCTGCCGCGCGTTACGCGTACCAGGTAGATGCCCTCGGGCTTGTCGCTCATATCGAAGACGAGGTTTGTCCGCACATCAACGGCGTCGGTGTTCAACGAGCCCACCATGCGTCCGGTCGCATCCAGGACATCCACGGTGGACGCCATGTCGGACGGTGGCAGCACCACGTTCACTGCATCGCTCGTCGGATTGGGATGGATGCTGACAGCCTCCTCGCTTTCGATCACTTCCATATCCCCTCCTCCTTCAAGTGCTTGCGTGGTGAACGGGGTTGAGCTGATCTGTACCGTGAGCACATAGCACTGCGATGCACTGAAGGCACCTGTTGCCCCGTTCACCTTCACCTTGTAGTTAGTGCCCACGGTGGAGGTGTTGTAGATGATCTGCTCACTGGTGGTGCCGGAGTTCAATGATGTGGCGAGCTGCGTGTTACTGCGGTACAACCGCAACTGGTAGTTGGCAGCAAGGTTGGTGAGGGTCACCTTGATGTTCCGTTGTGCCGTGGTGTTGCTGAAACGGAACCAGTCCAGGTCGCCGTTCACTCCGATGGACGCTGAAGTGGTGCTGTTGGCCGGGATCACCAAGGCGGTACCGTTGGTGTTGTTCGGCTCGTACGCATCGGCACAGGTACCCGCTGCCGTGGCGAAGGCGGTGAGCGTTGAATAGGTCGAGGAGCCACTGGCGCATACCGCCAACACCTGGAAGTGATGCGCAGTGTTCGATGCCAGCCCGCTGAGCGTATAGCTCGTTGTAGCGAGACCGGTCACGGTGTTGAAGATCCCTGATGACGTCGGCTTCCATTGCAAGGTGTAGCTCGTAGCCCCGGATACGGCACCCCAGGAGAGGACGGCCGAGGTGCTGGTGATGCTTCCCGCGCTCAAACCGGCCGGTGTACCGCAGGTCGGGGGTGGGCTGCAAGCCGTAAGGCATGAGGCATTGTTGATGTTGTTCACGATCAATGCCGTGGGCTGAGGCCCGAAGCCATTGCTGAATTTGATGCCCGCGCTGACCAGGTGGCAATAGCTCATGATGGTACCGCCCACGCTGGAGGAGGGCACGGATGCCGCAGCACAGGTGCCTTCATTGTACCCTGCTGCAGGACCGCATCCATCGATCCGTGTGTTGTTGCCGTTCAACGCGCAAGCATGTGTGTGCTTCGAACCCAACAAGTGGCCCTGTTCGTGGGTCACCACTTCAATGCTCCAACTGAACGTCGGTACGTTCGAATACCAATCGTCGATGGCACTGTACGCCATTTTGAAACGCGATTGGCTGTTGCACAATTGGTTCACATATGCAACACCACCCCCACCGGCATAGCCGAGCAAATGCGCCAGGTCACCATTGAAGCTGGTGCGGTAGTCGCCGAACTGGTCCAACAGGTCACTGGTGCTGGTGCCGGTATACGGGCTGGGTACATTCCATACGAACACCTGCTGCAGCATTACGCTGATGCCATCATTGGCGTACAACGTGGCGCTCTGGTTGAAGAGACCCGTGACATAAGACACGACTCCGGCCACACTGTCCTTGTCCTGGAAAATGGCATAGGTGGTTTCCCAGTACAACCGAACGCATTTCACGGTCTTCGTTGAACCGGGTTGCAATTGATCCGCGGTATACTCGGGACCATCGTCCATGGTGGAACAGCTTGGTCCGGAATTGTCGCGGAGATCCGCGGTCCGGTACAACACATGCTCTCCGTTGCTCGCGCCGTCGATCTTGCCGAGCACCAGATCACCGTCATCGCTGCTGATCAAGCCCATCACCTCATTCCCGAAGATGCTGATGGACGCCAACGAGCCCGGCACATCGCGCTGCATGCCGCGATAGTGCAACCCCTGGGGTGCTTCCACTATACCGTTCGTACTGGCTTGCACCACGGTGAAATCGTCCATGAGGATCGAGACGCGTTCCAGGTCCAGGATGATCGTACCGTTCGCCGAAGGAAGTTCGAACGCAACATGGTCCGGGCTTTCGCGGAGCATGGTCGCGACATCGGCCGTGTTCAGGTGCAGAACGGTGGCACGCGCGATCTCCCGGTCCCACAATGCATCGGTGGATGCCGAACGGGTTGGCATCGAGAAGAGCGATGACGGTTGGAAGTTGGTACCAGCACCCCGCATCTCCTGGATACGCTGGGGGACTTGTCCGGATCCGGACTGTGCCCAGGACCGGAGGGTGAAGGATCCGATGAACAGGATCAGTGCAATGTGGCGCATACGATCTTTTGTGTTGAGGTAAAGTGGTTGGCGGCGCGAAACTATCGGGGGGTTCAACGGCTTCCCCTCCTCAAGGTCGCGCCCCGGTCAGGGAATTCGACCAACGCGAGGGACGACCTGCCGAAGCCCATACGCCGGCCGGTGCATACCAGCCGGCGGCGCGAACAAACGCGTGTTCACATGGATCCGTGTAACAAATCAGGATCCCTGCGGGTCTCACCTTCAACCCACCAGCAATGAACACGACCCCAACATGGCGTCCCTCATCGATGTTGAAGGTTCTTCTGATCTGGACCTCACTGACCACATTGATCTTCTGGTTGCCCACCGTGCGCGGCGCCTTCGATGGAGAGGGTTATGTGTGGGGTGTGCTGGGGCTCGCAGGTCGTGGCATCGACCGTTCCTATTGGTTCCCCTTCCTCGGATCGCTGCTCTCGATCGCGATGCTACGGCTCGGTTGGCGTGGAGGACGGCTTCCGTTCAAACTGCTGCTCGGCGGTTGGCATCTGTTCCTGTCGATAGGGATCACCGCCGTGGTGCTCCAGGATCCCGATGGCTTCCACGTGCAAGGAGATACGATGGGCATGGATATCGATCTCGCGGTCGTTGGTCCGGTGTTCTTCGGGTTGTGGGCGGTGCTGACCTTGTGCTGGATCCTTCGTGACGGCCGGCGCGGAGCGAGCGCACCCGTTCCACCATGGACGAGAGGGAACACCCGGTGGCTCCTGGTCCTTTTGCTCTTGCTGCCGATACAATACGTGCTCTTGCACAATGGGGCTCCGGAAAGCCGGGAAGACCAGGTGGGGGTGTTGCTGACGGTGGCTCAATGGCTGCTGCTGGGTGTGGTCTTCGCGCCACGCACTGCAAAAACCGGTGATCCGGCGATCTGAAATAGACCCTGGAACGGGAAGCGGACAACGCTTGACTTTCCTTGCTCGACGTGCATTTCAGCGCTCATCGACACATCGGCCACGCTCGTCGAAAGGGGTGAACATTCGTTGGTCGTAGCCTGTACGACCCCCTGCGCGCTCCAAGTATGGAGCAAGCGCAGGGGCACATGAGGCGAGTTCTACCAACCACCGTTTTCCTTCTCGCACTTGCACAGTCGGCCACCGCAACACACATCAGCGGCGGCGAGATCTACTGGGAGTGCCTAGGCAATAACCAGTACGAGATCACCCTGATCATTTACCGCGACTGTTTCGGGGTACAGCTCGACAACAACTTCGACGTCAACTTCGAAAGCCCCTGTGGAACGTTCACCCGGAACGTGAACACGCCGAACGGTGTTGAGCTGAGCCAGCTCTGCGATCTACAGTTGCCCAACAGCACGTGCAACGGTGGTAACCTCCCCGGCATCGAGCAGTACAGCTACTCGGTCATCGTTACCCTGCCACCGTGCAATGCATGGACGATCAGCTGGTCGCTGGCCAACCGCAACGCCGCTATCGCCAACCTCCAGAGCCCGAACAACGTGCAGATGTACGTGCAGGCGGTGATGGACAACTCAGGCGGCCAGTGCGAGGACTCTCCCCAATTCACCAGTATCGCCAGTCCGTATGTGTGCCTCAACTACCCTGTGACCTACAGCCTGGGCGCCTTCGACCCGGAAGGGGACTCGCTCACCTACACGCTGATCGGAGCAATGGATTCCGCAGGCGTGCCGATCAGCTATGTGCCGCCATACACCTACAACCAACCCATGACCGGCCTCACGCTCGATCCACAAACCGGCCTCATCAGTTTCACACCGACACTGGCGGGCAACTGGGTTGTGGTGATCGAGGTGAACAGCTACGATAGTCTCGGCAACTGGTTGGGCAGCGTGATGCGCGACATGCAGTTCGTGGTGTACCCGTGCAGCAACGTACCGCCCGACCCTACCACGGGTGTCATCGGCAACGTGAGCGGCGCAGCGGTGCAGACCGGGCCGAACGCGATACAGGTATGCGAGAGCGGCAACATCTGCTTCGATTTCGTCATCAGCGATGCCAACGCGAACAACATCCTCGATGCCGTGAGCAACGTGCAGCAGAGCCTGCCCGGCGCAACGTTCAGTTTCACCGGTACCAATCCGATCACGTGCACGGTGTGCTGGACGGGTTCGCCGGGCACCAGTGGGTTCTATCCGTTCATCGTTACCGTGGATGATGGGGCATGTCCGATACCCGCCTTCCAGATCTACGTGTACGAAGTGACCGTGATCGATGGGATCTTCATTGCAGCTGCCAGTACGGACGAGAGTTGCGTGGGCATGAACGACGGCAGTGTGAGCGTGGACGTCATCGAGGGTACAGCGCCGTTCCAATACAACTGGTCGAGCCTTCCGCAGAACAGCGACAGCATCAACGTTGGGCAGGGCACATACAGCGTGGTGGTGAGCGATGGCAATGGTTGCGTATCGGCACCGGCCACGGTGATCGTGAACACCACCCAACCGCCCGTGGCGAACGCTGGGAACAACCTCACGGTATGTCTTGGCGGTACCACAACGGTGAGCGGCACTTCGCAACAAGCAAGCTCCTATGATTGGAGCGGCGGTATCGGTACGTTCATCGGCGCGGGTGGAACACAGCAGTACAGTCCAACGGTGAGCGAGATCGCCAGCGGTGGTGTGGACCTCTACTTCACCGCGAACGGCAACGGTGGTTGCCCGCCTGATGTGGACACGGTGCACGTGTCCTATTCGAACGCCTTCCTGAACGCAGGTGTCAGCGATGTCGATGCAACCTGCAATGGAGGCACCAACGGATCGGCCACGTTCGCGCCGAACAGCACGCAGCTCGGTTACCAGTGGAACACGAACCCTGTTCAAACGGGTGCGACCGCGACAGGTCTGGGCGCCGGCAACTACACAGTGCAGGTGACCGATGCACTTGGCTGCGACACCGCCATGAGCGTTGTGATCACAGCACCACAGGCGATCAGCATTGCCAACGTGCAAGTGGTGAACGAGACCTGCGCCGGCCAAGGCAACGGCAGCGTGAGCCTCACCGTGAATGGCGGCACGCCGCCGTACCAGTACCTCTGGAGCAATGGCATGATCACACCATCGATCACGGTGGGTGCCGGCAACTACAGTGTGCAAGTGACGGATGCGAACGGTTGCGCACCCGCCACCACCACGGCCACGGTGCAAGCCACCGGACAGCCCAACGCGGTGCAGGCCGGGCCTGACCAGATCGCCTGCAGTGGCAGCTATCCTGTGCAATTGAGCGGCAGCGTAACGAACGCCACCGGCGGAACATGGAGCGGCGGCTCCGGCAACTTCTTCGGCGGAGGGTTGAACCCGCAATACACACCCAGTGCCACTGAGATCGCTGCTGGCGGTGTGGATCTCTTCCTCACCACCACGGGCAATATCAGCTGCCCTCCCGCCACGGACATGGTGCACATCACCTTGCCCACCACGTTCCAAACGGCGAGCATCTCGGCCAACGGGGTTGCGTGCGCAGGCGGTACAACAGGCACTGCGGTCTTCCTGCCCAACGCATCGAACATCACCTACTTGTGGAACGACCCAGCAGGTCAGGTCACCAGCACGGCCACGGGCCTCGCAAGTGGAACGTACACCGTGCTGGCCACGGATCAGTACGGTTGTGATACGACCTTGAGCGTCTTCGTTCCCCAACCGATGCCGGTGACGAGCGCAAGTATGGTGAGCATTGATCCGACCTGTTCCAACACCAACAACGGCAGCGCGACGGTAACGGCCAGCGGTGGTACTCCCGGTTACACCTACCAATGGAGCGCGAACGCCAACAGCCAGACCGGCGCCACCGCGATCGGTTTGGGCACGGGCAACTACATCGTAGTGATCACCGATGCGAACGGCTGCACGGCACAGGCCAACGCCACGCTCACCGCACCGCAGCCGATCGTACTGTTGGCACAGATCCCCGATACCGTTTGCGTGAACGCCCCCACGATACTTACGGCGCAAGCCTCCGGTGGCGACGGCAACTACACGATCGATTGGGCCGGGATCGGGCTGGGCACTTCGCTCACGTATTCGTTCCCAGCCACGCAGACCGTGGTGGTGACGGCCACCGACGGGAACGGTTGCAACTCCCCCGCGATCATGGAGCAGGTTACAGTGCTCGACCTCTCGCTGGCCAACTTGGACGTCTACGGCGACACGATCGCCTGCCCCGGGGAAAGCGCCACAGTGAGCGCAACGCTGAACAACTTTCCCGGCAACTACACCATCTCCTGGCCCGAACTGGGCACTACCGGCAACGGGCCTTTCACCGTGCCGGTGAGTGCCAACCAACTGCTGAACGTGATCGTGACCGACCAATGCGGCAACACGATGAGCGGCAGCGTACAACTGATCCTCGATGTGCCGCCAACGATCACACTTCCTCCTGTGATCGCCGTGGGCTGCGAACCGCTTGTGGTGCAAATGCCGGACAGCCTGACGACACAACCGGTGAGCTACTTGTGGGAGTTCGGTGATGGCAACTCCAGCATGGACGTCGCACCAACGCACACCTACAGCGCCGGAACGTATTATGTCTCGCTCACGGTCACCACGCCGAACGGCTGCAGTGCCAATGCGGTGAACACCGGACTTGTCACGGCCTACCCCTCACCTACTGCGGCGTTCACCGCCAGCACCTGGTCAACCGATTTCGCCAACCAACCCGTCCAGTTCACCAACCAGAGCCCAAGTGCCCCGCTCACCTACGATTGGGAATTCGGCGACGGGAACAACAGTAACGACGAAGACCCATCTCACAACTACGCCGATATAGGCGTGTTCAGCGTAACGCTCCTGGTGACGGATGCCAACGGCTGCACGGGCTCGGTGACGCACCCGGTGGAGATCACCCCGATCTATGACATCGTTATCCCGAACGGCTTCACGCCCAACACACAGGGCGGTGGTGGCGGCGGCTACGATCCGAACGACCTGAGCAACGACGTGTTCTACCCCTTCGTGCGGTTCGTGAAGGACTTCAACATGCGGATCTACGACCGCTGGGGTGAACTGGTGTTCGAGAGCAACGACGTGCGCACCGGTTGGGACGGTTACTACCGCGGCCAATTGAGCCAGCAGGATGTGTACGCGTATACCATGCGTATCCGGTTCGTGGATGATCGGGAAGTGGAACGCATGGGCGATATCACCTTGTTCCGTTGAGCCATGAAGAAGCAGATCCAATACGCCCTTGATGGTTGCTCGATGTTCGTTGTCCGTCACTTGCACATCGGCAGCCGAAAAACGAAGAACGGGCAACGAACCAGGAGTATCCCGTTCGTCATCGTTTGTGCACTTTCCGCTTTCCACTTTCCACTTTCCACTTTCGCACAGGACCCACAGCTCAGCCAGTTCTATGCGGCACCGCTGTACCTGAACCCCGCCCTCACCGGTAACACCACACAGGAACGCGCCATCCTCAACTACCGCATGCAATGGACCGGGATCCCGAAGGGATTCGCCACCTACGCCATGAGCTACGACCACCGGACCGACAACATGCACCACGGCTATGGTATCATGGTGATGCGCGATCAGGCCGGCACCCACAACCTGGCCTTCACACACGTGGACCTGAACTATGCGTACGAGGCGCCCATCGATCGCAAACGCTCGGTGCGCATGGGCTTGAAGGTCGGCTACACCGTCCGCGACTACGATCCGAGCAACCTGCTATTCGCTGACCAGGTGATCCGCGACAACGCACCCACGAGCGTTGAACCGGGCATGATCGAACGCACGAGCTACCTGGACATCGGGGCAGGTGGCATGTACTATACCGAACAGTTCTGGCTCGGTACCTCGCTGAGCCATCTCAACCGCCCGCAACAATCGCTGATGACCGACGGCGATGCGCGGCTACCGGTGCGCACCAGCATGCACACGGGCTATCGCTTCCCCATCGACGGTAAAAGGATGCGTCGCAGTTCCTCGTTCGCAACGTTGGCGGCGCACTACAAGGCTCAAGGGAAGTGGGACCAACTCGACCTGGGTGCCTACCTCACGCACCACAACCTGACAGGAGGCATGTGGTACCGTGGCCTGCCGGGCATCAAGGCTTACGCACCGGGCTATCCGAACGACGACGCGGTGATCGCCCTGTTGGGCTACGAAACCGAAAAGGGGATCCGCTTCGTGTACAGCTACGATCTCACGATCAGCTGGCTGGGCATGAAGAGCGGCGGTGCGCACGAGATCAGCATCACCTACGAATGGCCCAAGCGCAGCCCGGCGAAGAAATTCAGGGCGGTGCCTTGCCCGAAGTTCTGAGCCCCACCAAGCCGACAGAGCAAATGCTGTCAAGGTGAGCCGGTCGAACCGGGACGATGCTGTAAAAGTCATGGTTCGACGGGCTCACCATGACAACGCACGAAGCACGTCAGCTTACATCCGTTCCGGCACTTCGATGCCCAAGCACCACATCGCCTTCCTGGTCGTGGATGCCACTGCCGAACTCAACGCCAGACGGAAGTCGCGCTTGTTCGCATCCTCTTCCTTCAGCACCGGCACCGTCTGGTAGAAACTGTTGTAGGCCTTCACGACTTCGTAGGTGTGGTTGGCAAGGGATGATGGATCGAGCCGTGTTGCGGATTCGTTGAGCACGGCAGGGAACTGGTGCAGGAGCTTGATCACCGTGCGTTCTTCAGGGAGAAGAATCCATGTGCCCATGTGCTCAAGTGACCATGTGCCCATTCCATCTGACTTGCTCAATAGGCTCTTGACCCGTGCGTACGTGTATTGGATGAACGGACCCGTATGTCCCTGTAGATCGATACTGGCAGCGGGATCGAAGAGCATGCGTTTCTTCGGATCCACTTTCAGCAGGAAGTACTTGAGCGCAGCCATGCCGATCTGCTCGAAGAGCTGCGACTTCTCTTCCGCGCTGAAGTCGTCGAGTTGGCTGAGCTGTTCTCCGGTGTTGCGCGCTTCCTGCACCATCTCCTCCATCAGGTCGTCGGCATCCACAACGGTGCCTTCACGGCTCTTCATCTTGCCGCTGGGCAGGTCCACCATGCCATAACTGAGGTGATGGAGGCCTTCGGCCCAGGGGTAGCCCAGCTTCTTGAGGATGAGGAAGAGCACCTTGAAGTGGTAGTCCTGCTCGTTGCCCACGGTGTAGATGATGCGCGAAAGACCCGGGTATTCCTCGAAACGTTTGATGGCCGTGCCGATATCCTGCGTCATGTAAACGCTGGTGCCATCGCGGCGCAGCAGCACCTTCTCGTCCAAGCCTTCCTTGGTGTTGTCCACCCAAACGGCGCCGTCCTTTTCGTAGAACACGCCACGCTTCAAGCCGTCGAGCACGTCGTTCTTGCCGAGCACATAGGTCTGGCTCTCGTAGTAGAGCTTGTCGAACTCCACACCCATCCGTTGGTAGGTCCCGTTGAAGCCCTCGTACACCCATCCGTTCATCTTCTCCCAAAGCGCCCGGACCTCGGGGTCGTTCGCTTCCCACTTGATGAGCATGGCCTGCGCCTCAAGCATGATGGGTGCCTCCTTCTCGGCAACTTCTTTTGACTTTCCTCCGCCGATCAATTCCTCCACTTCACGCTTGAAGGCCTTGTCGAACTCCACGTAATACTTCCCAACGAGCTTGTCGCCCTTCAGTCCGCTGCTGGCGGGCGTTTCACCGTTGCCGAACTTCTGCCAGGCGACCATGCTCTTGCAGATGTGGATGCCGCGATCGTTGATCACTTGCACGCGTACCACTTCCGTACCCGAGGCTTCGAGGATGCGGCTCACACTATGCCCGAGGAAGATGTTGCGCATATGCCCCAGGTGCAAAGGCTTGTTGGTGTTGGGCGAGCTGTACTCCACCATCACCTTCTCCTTCTTCTTCTCGAGCTGGAGGATATCACCGTTCACGGCATCATCCAGGAAGCTGAGCCAATAGCTGTCGGCGATGACGATGTTGAGGAAGCCCTTGATCACGTTGAAGCGTTCCACGATCGGCACGTTCGTCTTCAGGTGCTCGCCGATGGCGTTGGCCGTTTGTTCCGGCCCGAGCTTGCTGGCCTTCAGGAAGGGAAACACGTTGATCGTCACATCGCCCTCGAACTCGGGGCGTGTCGGCTGGAAGGTGATGGCCTTCGCTTCCACTTGGGCGCCGAACAATTGCGTGAACGCCTGCTGGATGGCAGGCACCAATACCGTTTGAACTTTGTCCTGGAACATCGGATGCGAAGGAAGGGACTTCGCCCGATCAGCGGCGCGGCAGGAAATTCTCGGCGATCATGCAGCGCACGCTGCCACCGCCGACTTCCTCGATCGTTGGAATAGCCACGGGCACCAACTTCCCATGGCGCTCCAAGGCCATGCGTTGTTCGGGCTGCAGCAAGGCGAAAGCGGTTTCGGACAGGACGATGAAGGACTCGCCCTTGTCGTTCTTCAGCTGCAGCAGGTTGGCCACGTAGCCCAGCATCTGTTCACGGCTGATGGCGATCACTTCCTTGCCACCACGACCCAGTTCATCGCGGACGTCATCGCGTTCCACGGGATAGGGAATGGCGTCCATGCACACCACGGCGAACTTCTCACCGATGCTCATCAGCACGTTCGTGTGGTAGACCGGTTGTCCGGTCAACGTTCCATCCATGGTGGCCAAGAAAGGCGCGGGGCCGCATTGCAGCGCACCGCACCAGTAGTTGATGGCGCGCTCGGTGGTGCGCGGGCCCATGGCGGCGTAGGCCACCCCGCGTTGGCGATCGATCACCAAGCTGCCCGTGCCTTCCAGGAAGCGATCATCGGCTTCCAATGTGGTAAGGTCGATCATGCGACGCACCTTGAACCCGGAAGCGTCGAGCAGATCATCGAGCTGGCGGTCGCGCTCCCTGCGGCGGCTGGGTGTGCACATGGGGTAGAGCACCACCGTACCATCCGCGTGGGTGCTGAACCAGTTATTGGGGAACACCGCGTTGGGTGCGGTCGGGTCGATGGGGTCTAGGACGGTGATGCCGATGCCGCAATGATCGAGCGCGGCAATGAGCGCGTCGAATTCCGCTTCGGCCTTGGCGCGCACCTCCGGATCGTTACTGCGGTGTTGGAACGGATTGCTCGCAGCGGTTTCGGGATCGTAGCCGAAGCCCACCGGGCGGATGAGGATGACGTTGGAGGCGCACTGCTGGCTCATCGGTCGCGCAGGATCTGGTGCAGGGGTTCCAGGATGCTGAGCGTGGCCTCGGCCATGGCATTGCCTGTATCGAGAGCGGGGTTGATCTCCACCACATCGAGGGTGGCGGTCTTGGGATCGGCGCAGAACCCAGCGAGCAGATCGCGGGCTTCCTCCAGGAACAGACCATCGGGAACGGGAGTGCCGGTACCGATGGAGATGGTCGGGTCGAGGCTGTCCACGTCGAAGCTTACGTGCACATGACCACAAGCGGTAAGGTGGGCCATGGTTTCCTTCACCACAGTCTTGGCGCCCTTCTCGCGCAGGTCCTTCACCGTGATCACCTTGATACCGTGCTCCTTGATGATCGCTGCTTCCTCTTTCTCGAAATCGCGCAGGCCGATGAAGACCAGGTCGCTGGGCAGGAGCTTGGGGCCGCTGGAACCGATCTTCCGCAGGCGGTCCCATACATCGAGGGTATAGACCCGTGGCTTGTTGCGGCGCTGCTTTTTGTTCTCGATGTCCATGAGCAGTGCTAGGGGCATACCGTGAACGTTCCCACTCGGGGTGGTGAAGGGGCTGTGGAGGTCGGCGTGCGCGTCGATCCAGACCACACCGATACGCCGCTCCGGAAAGGCCATTTTGGTTCCGGAAACGGATCCGATGGCAATGGAATGATCGCCACCGACCACAATGGGGAACAGGTTGTTGCGCAGGTACTTGTACACCTCATACGCCAGATCACTCTCGAAGCGGATTAGGCCATCGATGTGGTGCGCGTTCGGACTGCGGTCGTCCTCGTAGAGCACGTCGTTCTCGTCGCGCAGGATGCTCTCCTCGGCGTGGCCGAACAGTTCGCTCCCCAGCTTCCACGCGGCCACCCTCAACGCGGCCATGCCCATGCTGGTGCCGCGCTTACCTGCGCCTATCTCGCTGGCGGCATCTATCAATCGTACGTCCATCTGTAAGGCCCTGGGACAGGATCCGGCAGGGCGGCGCCGAAGGTAACCGGGGCCGGTGGCCCGGACCAAGGAAGACGATGGCGCTCTCACGACACTGTAACGGTGAGCCCGTCGAACCGCGGCACTTGGGGGTCATGGTTCGACGGGCTCACCATGACAACACTAGCTCACCATGACAACGCCGGCCCACCATGATAGAGCTTGCCCAACATGACAGGCCAGGACATCATCACCCCCTTGATGCCCAGACCCATGTGTGGAAGACCCAGCGCTATGGAACCGTAAGCTGCCCAGGTACGTTGAAAGTCCACTCTTCAACGACAAACACGCAAATGCGAACGCTGATCATCAAGTACGGCCCCCTGATCTTCGGGGGTGCATCCGTGATCCTGCTGGCTAATGGATGCGGTAGCGGCCTGTTGCAACAGAAGCTTACAGAAGGCGTGATCGAGTACGCCCTCAGCTTCCCCGATTATGATCCGAACGGGTTGATGGCCGGTATGCTTCCGGAACGGACCACCCTCACCTTCTCCGAGAACCAGCAGGTGGCCGAACTCAGCGCGGGCATGGGCGTCTTCCACACGAGCATGGCGGCCAACAACGATAGCAAGCAGATGGACTACCATTTGAGCGTGTTGAGCAAGAAGCTCGTGAGCCACCTGGCGGAAAAGGACATGGCCCTCTTCAACAAGGAAGAAGCGGCGATGGCCATCATCTGGACGAACGAAACCGACACCATCGCCGGGTTCCCGTGCAAGAAGGCGATAGCCGTTTATGACGACGTGGACCAGCCCGAGATCGAACTCTGGTACACGGACCGCATCGAGATGAAGGACCCCAACTGGTTCGGCCCTTTCAAGCAGATCCCGGGTGTGCTGTTGCGCTACAGCGTTGTGCAGTACGGCATGCGCATGCACCTCGATGCCACCAGCATCACACCCGGTGCGGTGGACATGACCAAGTTCGACGTGAAGACGGATCACGAATCCGTTCCCCCCGCCGTGCTGCAGCACGAGCTGACTGAGGTGTTGGGGACGTTCAGTATTTAGTTCTTAGCTCAGGCCTCGGGCCTCAGGCCACAGGCTTCAGGCCTCAGGCTGTAGGCCGCCTCCCTTCTTCCTTTCCCCGATCCTTTGTTCATAATAGCCATGGGTCTTGGCCGTTACGCCATGGCATGCCCCGCAATTTGGTGGCCTCGCGTGCGCACGACTTCGTTTTGCGCCGCCGTTTTACCGACCAGAACCCGTAGCCAGTGGCCAGCAAGAATTCCCTCCGCGAAACGCCTGTTGAAGAAGAAGAAGAAGCCACGCCCGCTCCCAAGCGCAGCCGTGCCTCGAAGAAGTCCGCAGCCGCAGGCGAAGGCAAGTGGGCTCGTTTCAAAGCCTTCATGGCCGATGAGCGCACGCACAAGGCCTTCGGCCTGTTCCTGATCGTGGCCTCCGGGCTGTTGCTCACGGCCTTCACCAGTTATCTCTTCACGTGGAAGACCGACCAGGACCTGATGGCGCGTCCGTGGAGCGAGTTCTTCAGCAAGGATGTGCACGTGGAGAACTGGCTCGGGAAATTGGGTGCACTGCTCGCGCACAAATTCATGCACGGCTGGTTCGGCATCGCCGCGTTCGCCTTCGTGCTGTGGAGTTTCCTCGGCGGCGTGCGCATCCTCCTGGGCACGTGGTTGCTGCCGAAAGGCAAAACCATCCGCTGGACATTGATGGCCTTGCTCTGGCTTCCGGCCTTGCTGGGCTTCGTCTTCCGCGGCGACCTCGGTTTCCTGGGCGGCGGCATCGGTGCCACCATCAACCAGCACATGCAGAGCATGATGGGCCAAGTGGGGTCCGGTGCTGTGTTGTTCCTGGTCGCGGGCGCTTTCGCCGTGTACATGTTCAACCCGTCGTTCGACTGGGTGATGCGATTGTTCGAGAAGAAGGTTGCGGCGGAGCCTGAACTGGATCGCTTCGCAGAGCCTCGCGATGACGAGGGGATGGAACAGCAGCCAATGAAGAAGAACTCCTTGAAGATGGAGGTGGTGGAGAACGAGGAGCCGATCGCTGTAGTGGCTGCAGAACCGGAGGCTGTGGAATTGGAGGTGGAAGCGAGCGAAGAAGAGGAAGAAGAAGTCGAGGAAGAAGGCGAACTGGAATTGGAGGTGGAGGACGTGGAAGCGGAAGAGCTTGCGCTCGACCCCATCCTGCCTGCTGTACCCATCGTGGTGGACGGCATGGCCGTGGTCGCGAACGCGGAAGAGAAGACGCTGAGCGAAGCCGAGATCGAGAACAAGCTGCAGGAATTCGGTGAGTACGACCCGACGCTGGACCTGAGCGACTACGAGCTGCCGCCCTTGGACCTGCTCGTTGACCACGGCAGCGGCGAGTTGACCGTGAGCAAGGAGGAACTCGAGGCGAACAAGGACCGCATCGTAGAGACCCTCAGCCACTACAACATCGCCATCGCCAAGATCAAAGCGACGATCGGGCCGACGGTGACGCTGTACGAGATCGTCCCTGAAGCAGGTGTTCGCATCAGCAAGATCAAGAACCTGGAGGACGACATCGCCCTGAGCCTGGCCGCGTTGGGCATCCGCATCATCGCGCCGATCCCCGGCAAGGGCACCATCGGTATTGAAGTGCCCAACAGCAAACCGCAGGTGGTGGGCATGCGCAGCCTGCTGGCCAGCGAGAAATTCCAGAACAGCACCATGGACCTGCCGCTGGTGCTGGGCAAGACCATCACCAACGAGACCTTCATCACCGACCTCACCAAGATGCCGCACTTGCTCATGGCGGGGGCGACAGGTCAGGGCAAATCCGTTGGCTTGAACGCGATCCTCGTGAGCCTGCTGTACAAGAAGCACCCGAGCCAGATCAAGTTCGTGCTGGTGGATCCGAAGAAGGTGGAACTCACCCTCTTCAACAAGATCGAGCGGCACTTCCTGGCTAAGCTGCCCGGCGACAGCGATGCGATCATCACCGACACCAAGAAGGTGGTGGCCACGCTCAACAGCTTGTGCATCGAGATGGACGACCGCTACGAACTGCTGAAGAACGCGCAGGTCCGCAACATCAAGGAGTACAACGCCAAGTTCATCAGTCGCCGGTTGAACCCGGAGAACGGCCACCGCTTCCTCCCCTACATCGTGCTGGTGGTGGACGAGTTCGCCGACCTGATCATGACAGCAGGCCGCGAAGTGGAAACGCCCATCGCGCGTTTGGCGCAGCTCGCGCGTGCCATCGGCATCCACCTCATCATTGCCACGCAGCGCCCGAGCGTCAACATCATCACCGGTACCATCAAGGCCAACTTCCCGGCGCGCATCGCCTTCCGCGTGACGAGCAAGGTGGATAGCCGCACCATCCTGGACAGCGGTGGCGCCGACCAGCTGATCGGCCGTGGCGATATGCTCTTGAGCACCGGCAACGATCTTATCCGGATCCAGTGCGCCTTCGTGGATACGCCCGAGGTGGACAACATCACCGACTTCATCGGCGCGCAGCGTGGCTATCCTGAAGCATTGCAACTCCCCGAAGTACCGACCGAAGAAGGCGAAGGTGGTGGTGCCGACGACGACGGCGACCGCGACAGCATGTTCGAGGAAGCGGCGCGACTTGTCGTGCAGACGCAGCAGGGCAGTACCTCCTTGATCCAACGCAAATTGAAGCTGGGCTACAACCGCGCAGGCCGCATCGTGGACCAGTTGGAAAGCGCCGGCATCCTTGGGCCCTTCGAAGGCAGCAAGGCCCGCCGTGTGATGATCCCGAACGAGTCTGCGTTGCACGCGCACCTGAACGCGGGCATGACGGAGAGCGCTGGGCCGGGGATGGGGGGATTCTGATCTGCGCATAAGAGCAATAACCGAAAGCCTTGCCGTGTGGCGGGGCTTTTTGGTGAGGCTCTCCTACCCTGCTTACGATCAGCGGGCCGGTGGGCCTAGTGCTATCGTTCCCTAGGTGTGCGCCTTGCCCTTCTTCGTTTGCGTCTCCGGATCAACAGCCAGCCTATGAGCACACCCACTCCGAGCAGCGCGAGGTAGTCCGGTGCATGCAGATCGAGAGGCCAATGGAAGCCGGTTTCCGGCTTGCGACCGATCTCGGGCTTCGGTGGCCATATGGGGTCGTACCGCGCCATGATCATATCAATGTTCCCGGCCGATGAGAGCAGGCGCTCTGTTGTTGGCGAGGGATCAAAGTCCACACCGGTGGCCCAGTTCGCCCCGCTCACGAAAACAGAGCCCGTGCTCCGCATTGCCAGATGCGTCCCGAACAGTGCATCGCTTCCCGTAGCAGTTACATCCCACTGGGGGCGGCCGCTCGCGTCATAGGTCGAAACGAAAAAACCCGTGGTGCCGATCGATCTGCGCAACAGTTCCCGATCCCGTTCCGGATCAGGATCAAGATCCACGGTTCCACTATAGCCACCGGTCAGCGCAAAGTTCCCGCCGGGGTGTACTGCAATATCATTGATGCGGATGGACGATCCGGGCGAGCCGTCCCAGAGGAACGCCCCACGCAAGGCAAGGGCGGAGGAGTAACGCGCCATGAAGGAAGAATTGGAACCGGGTGCCGGGGTCAGCAGGTGTGTCCCTGCACCAGGATCCATATCGAAAGAACCTGGACCGAAGAACAGACCGGCGATGTATATCTCGCCACCTTGGAAGGCGATCCCAAGGACAAAGCATTCCGGCGGCAACGGAACAATGCTGCGGCATCCACCAAGCTCGGTATAGCGTGCGAGGAACGATGTGAGCGAGCCGGAGGCCGGGATGCGGACATCAGGTGGGTTCAGCGGATCCATGTCCACTGTGCCGTCTGTCTGCCCTGCCACGAAGACCCCTCCTGCGGGATCCCAGGCGATATCCCACAGCGCTGCACTTTCCACCACCGGCCTGAAGACAAGATGCCATGTCTCATTCCCGGCCCCATCAAGGCAGAGGAGTTCCGCATGATCAGCACCATCGCGATTCACTCCCAAGAGGGCGTAGGTGGTCCCGGTCGGTGAGACCGTGATCGACCAGCCGAAGACGTTGCCTTCCACATCCATGACATGCGCCCAACGCATTGCGCCGGTAGGACCATAGGAGGCCACGAAACCAGCAGGCTCCGTTCCTGCATCGGCCGGAGGCCCTTCGGCCGCAGATGGGTCGAGGTCGATCCGCCCGACAAAATTCCCCACCACCTGGATGTTCCCATCGGGATCCACCGCCACGTCGCGGCCCTGCGCGCCGGGTATGGCGAACGCCCAGATGCGTGTACCGTCAGGACGAAGTTTTGCCAGCAGCATGCTGCTCGCGCCCATCCGGCCTGCGAGTTCACCGGACCCGTTGAACGAGATATCCACGACATCACTGAAAAAGCCCGTCCAAACGGAATTGCCCTCCTCAGCGACGGCAACGGAATACGCCATGTCCTGTCCATGCCCACCCAGATCGTAGGCCCATGCAAGCGTTTGTGCACGGCACAGGAAAGGCAGACCTGCTGCCAGGAGAACCATGAACGTGCGGCAGCGGGAGGATGCGTGCGGAACCATGATGGCGATGTTACGCAAGCTGTTCTGAAACACCGTGAGGACGCGTGCGCGATGACGGCCGAACGTGCACGGGAAATACTCGCCCAACGCGTGCGACCTCTTTATGCGATCTCCACGATCGCTAGTTCCTGTAGCACAGCCCCGAGGCGGAATTCCGCGACTTCCCCTACCCTCTTGCCGATGAGGGCCCGCGCGATGGGTGCGGTGAAGGCGATGCGGTTCTCGTTCACATCGGCTTCGTCGACGCCCACGATGGTGAAACTGCGTTCCGTGCCTGCTTGCGGGCCATTGCGGTAGGTGAAGGTGACCGTGGTGCCGAAACGCACATCGGCCGGCGGTGCGCCGTACGACTGCACCAGCCGCGCGCTCGCGATGCGTTCGTTCAACAGATCGAGCTTGCCGTTGATGACAGCCCCTTCGCGGCGGCGTTCATCATCGCTGCCCATCAGGTGCGATCGCTCCCGCTCCAACTGCTCGCGCTCGCTCCGCAGCTGCTCCAGACCCCGCGGTGTTACGTAGTTGACCGCACCAACTGGCAGGGGGGCACGTGGCGCAATGAAGGGCGCCTCCTCCTGATCATCCTCGCGTACGAAACCACGGCTCATGGCGGATACAACTTACCGGAAGGTGCACGAGTTTCGTGCCACCCTGCTTTCCAAGCGCCGCGGGGGATCACGGTACCTTGTTCCCATGATGCGAGTCTTCCTCACTTCGGTCCTTTTCGCCACGATCGGTTGTACGATGGCCCAACCTTATGCGATCGGGAATACCGCACGCAACTGGTACGATACCGGCCGCATGCGCGACGTGCCCGCCGATGTCCACTATCCGGCCGTGGCCGATGGCGACGACCAGCCCGCCGCCACCGGCACCTTCCCTGTGCTGGTGCTGGGCCACGGCTTCGTGATGACGGTGGACGCCTACGACTACATCTGGCAGCACTTCACGCCGCTGGGCTATATAATAGTGTTGCCGACCACCGAAGGTGGCCTGGCACCCGACCACGCCGCGTTCGGCGAGGACCTGGCCTTTTGTGTTGCAGAGATGCAACTGGAGAACATCGATGCGCTGTCCATCCTCTTCGGTCATGTGGATGCGGCCAGTGCCTTGCTGGGCCACAGCATGGGTGGTGGCGCGGCCTTCCTTGGCGCAGCAGGCAATGCAGGCATACAAGCCGTGGTGACCATGGCACCGGCCGAAACGGCTCCTTCGGCAGTGACGGCGGCAGCAAGCGTGCTCGTGCCCACCCTCGTCTTCGCCGCGAGCGAAGATTGCGTTACGCCCATCGGCACCAACCAACAACCGATGTACGATGCCCTCGGCACCTGCAAAGCCTTGGTGAACGTTACAGGCGGCGGGCATTGCTACTTCGGTGACGACAATTTCCTGTGCTCGTTCGGCGAGCTGACCTGCGGGCCTTCGCTGACGATCACGCGTGCGGAACAACACGATGTGGTAACGGACCTTGCCACGCTCTGGCTCGACCACTACCTGCGCAACGACGCAGCCGCCCTGACCGCTTTCGAAGACAGCATACCGACCACAGCACGCGCGGTGACGCAGTACGATTGTTTCTCGACCGATGTTGGCGAAGCCTTATCGGATACACTGCGGTTGTGGCCCTCGCCCGTCTCGGAGATCATTACCGTGGAAGGACTGCCGGCGAGCGCTGCGCTGAGCGTGGTGGATGTGTTGGGTGCCACACAGGCCGTGCGCATTGAACCGGGTGCGCCCACGCAGCTGCACGTTGCACCCCTTGCTCCTGGAACGTACTGGCTGCTGGTCCGATCGGATGACAGGGCATATGGGCTGGCCTTTGCCGTGGTGCGCTAGGTAGCTGCGGCGGTGGAATGGATCGTTGCTGATGGAGGGTCGAACGACCGGGATCCGCCGCGCACCCTGAAGGTTGGTCCGGCTACCTCGGGGGAGGCGGGGCGCGCGGGTTGAAAATCCCCTTTACACGGTATTGCGGATCCGTTGGCCCACCTGCATCTTGGTCCTTCGAAGCAGTGCAACCCGTTGAACGCTTCGCATAGAACGAACCATCGAACAGCCATGAAAAGAACGCTCCCCCGCCCCTCCCTGAAACGAACACCCAGGGAACAACTGGCCGCCTTCAAGGCGCACCAGCAAAAGATCGATGAACGGTTCCTGCTCGGTGTTAAGGCGTACGCGCCCCTTGCCCTGCAGATGGCCGAACTGTACAAAGGCAACAAGGACCTGGACCGTTACAAGAAGTTGCAGGCTGCGGAGCGCAAGCTCGCGTGGCAGGAATACAAGAAAAGCGGCCGGCCCCTGCCGTTGCTGATGCCACCGCCGGAAGCACTGGCCGTGCTCACCCTGCCGCAGCGGCCAACATCGGTGCAGACGGTGCACTACCAAACCGCCACAGCGCTCATCAACGAAGCAGGGCCGCCCGATCCAGAGAATTTCGTTTTCCTGTGGAACGGCAAGTACCCCCAGCCCAATGAGTGGCCCGGCGTAGGGTTGATGGGGTTCGGGGCTTCGTTGCGCGACGACATCGCGAGCCCGTCCGAGATCACCAAACCGAATTTCATGGACTTCGTGGCCAAGGCGAACATCCGGCAGGTGGTGGAGACCACGTTCACGGCGAACAGCAGCGGGATCACGGTGGTGGAAGTGAACGGCGGCTCCAGCCTGTTCCCCATCTTCCACATCAATGAGTTCGGTTATGGTTCGTTCAACCTGAAGACGACGATGCTGGTGGGCCTGGACCTGATCGATGCGCCGGTGGAGGTCTCGGAGTGCGTGCTGCACGATGAAGTGCACAGCAGCCCTTTCAACACCGTAAGCGGCAGTCCCAGTGGTGCACAGAGCAATTTGTACTGCGTGCTGGATGCACAGGCCGGACGCACCTACCGCATCAAGGTGTACATGGATTGCAGCATCCGCGTGTGGCATGGTTGGTACCGTTCACCCTCGGGCGATGAGACCCTGTATGTGAACCCGGCGCGGGTCAGCGCGTATTGAACGGCTCCCGGTATCGGCAGTGGCGATCGAGCGTGAAAAGTCGGCCTGAGAACAGCGGGCTGTTCGCAGGCGACCGTTGGCACCGGTGCCCTCGCCATAACGCCCGCGATCTTCGTTCGATGAACCGCAGCCCGATGGACAAGGTCACATTCGTTGTTGGCAGGCAGGAGTATGTGGCTGAACTGAAGCTCGACGAAGAGCACGTCAGTGTAACGTTGAGCGTGTCCAGGAGCGGCGACGACCGCTCCTTGTTGGACATTTCATGGGTACCGAAGACCAAGTGGGAGCGGTTCGTGCCGAACGAGCATCTCATCAGCATCAACGTGGTGAACCGCGCCCTCAGGATCTGGGAAGACTTCCGCAAGACCGCAGCCAGCAAAACGCTCCACAAGCGCAAGCCCAAACCAGCACCCAAGAAATTGGATGTGCTACGAAAACAGATCAAGGAATCAATGGCCAGGCAGGATCACGAGAGGACCGACGCCTTGGTTGTGGAGTTCAAGCGGCTGTACGCGAACACATTGGTACGGTTACCGCTGGCCGAGGCGGGCCGGAGGCCCTAGATCGAGAGCGCATCCCGACCAGTCGGGACGCGTGCGCAAAGAGACAGCCGAGCGTGTGCGGGGTTTTCGTAATCTTCGGGGAACTCGCTGACCTCACCCACTCATAATAAATTCAGCATGAAATTTCAGCATGACTCAGAATCGGGTTGCTGCTTCAGCACAACGCGATGGCGGCTCCGCGCAATCCTACTGCTCATTGTTGTGTGCACATTTCCAACACTTTCTCGCGCACAAATACATGTTGCCGCGATGGCAGGCGGAATCCACCCCATTGCAAACAAGTGGGTGCCTTCACCATACTACGTGTTTAGGAATGACTATGATATAAATAGTAAGATACGGGTCTATGGCGACTTGAACACTGATGGCACATCCTATTTAGTATATACAGCATCTGAAATTGACCTTCTCGCGGAACACATTGGTGCGCGCATCTCTAAGCTTGATACCACGTCGGCCAACCTGCGACTATCCGATTCACTGTATTACC
>JBATMK010000021.1:0-11135 GCA_049289815.1 Flavobacteriales bacterium | reverse complement strand
GCCACAGACACCTGGCGCGATCTTGTTGGGATCACCATCGCAGAGATCGCCTTGGCAGGCATACACTCCGTCGCCATCGGCATCCACGTCGGCCACGCCGCAGCCACAGACACCTGGCGCGATCTTGTTGGGATCACCGTCGCAGAGATCGCCCTGGCAGACGTACACGCCGTCACCATCGGCATCCACATCCGCCACGCCGCAACCGCATACACCGGGCGCGATCTTGTCGGGGTCATTGTCACAACCATCAACGGCATCGCATGTACCGTCGCTATCACTATCGGCTGTGAGCGTACCAGCGCACGTGCAACCGGGCGAGGATTGGATGATATCGTTGTTGGTGCAAGCATTAAGGTCGTTGCAAGGGGTCCCTGGTTCGGGTCCACCGGGGCACACATCGAAAGCGTTGCAGGTGCCGTCGTTGTCATCATCATAACAGTCGAACCGGTACGAAGCACCACAGCTCGTGGGGTTGAAGACTTCGAGGTAGTAAACACCGGCTGCGCGCGGTGCGGAGGTGTATGTGTTCGTTACTGGCACGGAACCGCCTCCCACAGGCACAATGGCTGTCTCAAGAAGGCCGGTGTTGGAAGCGCGGATCAGTATCTGCATGGTGCCTGCCGCACCCGCCGCCTCCGCTTGGGTGTGGAGCACGATCGGTCCACCCAAGTGGTTGATCCGGAAGTAGTCGACATTGTTGTCGTACTCGAACTCCACCCGTCCGTCGGCCGGTGCAGCGTTCAGATCGATATTGACGGCTGTTGCACTGCCACTGTTGGGTTCCACATCATCGGCGAACACAGGTGCGGACACCGTGTAGTTGAACCGGTAGGAAACACCACAGCGAGCAGGGCTATAGGGTTCCAGGTAGTACACTTCCTCCGTGCCTGTGCAGGTGCGGCTGAGTATCTGTGTATTGGGAACACCATTGGCGCCGATACCCACCTTCCAGGTCTTCAGTGCGCCGGTGTTGCTTGCACGCAGGATAACCTCGATGGAATCGGTTGTGCTCGCACCGGCATGTTCCGCTTGCACCGTCAGGTTCAGCACGCCATCGGTCGGTGCTTGCAACCGGTAGTAGTCGAAGTCGTTGTCGTATTCGAAAGCGAGGCGTCCATCGTAATCCGCGCCGGCCGTTGCGATGATCGCGGTAGCTGAACCTTGGTTGGTTTCAAGGTCATCCGCGAAAACCGGTGCTGTTACCGTATAGCTGAAGCGGTACGACACACCGCATGCTTCGGGATCCGCTGGTTCCAGGTAGTACACCTGCTCCGTGCCGGTGCAGGTCCGATGGAAAGTCTGGGTGCTGGCAATGCCGTTCGCGCCGATACCGACCCTCCAGATCACGAGCGTGCCCGTGTTGGCAGCGCGGAGATACAGGTCGAGGGAGTCCGTGGTGCTCGTGCCCGCGTGCTCGGCCTGGATGGTCACGTTCAGCACGCCATCGTTCGGCGCTTGCAGGCGGTAATAGTCGAAGGCATTGTCGTACTCGAAGGCGAGCCGACCCTCGTAGTTCGTGCCTGCCGTTGCGTTGATAGCTGAACTGCTGCCTTGGTTCAACTCGAGGTCATCAGCGTACAGCGGCGCGGCCACCGAGTAGTTGAACCGATATGAAACACCGCATACGGTCGGGTCTGCGGGCTCCAAGTAGTACACCTGCTCTGTGCCGGTGCATGTGCGCGTGAACGTGTTGCTGATCGGGCTTCCGTTCGCGCCGACGTTCACTGTCCATGTTACGAGGGCCGAAGTGGTGCTGCTCCGCAGGATCAGGTCCATGGTTCCGGAGGCCGCCCCGGCGTTCTCCGCTTCGATGGTCACGGTCAGCACGCCATCGTTGGGTGCCTGCAGTCGGAAGTAGTCGAAGGCATTGTCGTACCGGAAGCTGAGGTGCCCCTCATGGTTCACACCGGCAGCGGCAACGATGGCGGTGCTGGAACCATCGTTGGGCTCAGCATCGTTCCCGAAGGCCGGCGCGATGACATCGTAGGCGAACGAGTAGTTCGTACATACCGTGGTGCTCGGGTTCTCGATGCTGATGTAGTACACCCCCGTCCCCTGGCAGGGGAACAGGAAGGTGTTGTTCGTCGCCCCGTTGTTCGCCCCGGCGATGGCCACGTAGGTGGCAACGACCCCCGTGTTGCTTTGGCGTACCCGGAAGGTCACGTTCAGGTTGGTCGCACCGGTGTTGCTCATGGCGGTTTGGATCCGCATGTTGCCTTGGGCCGGTGGCGTGAAGCTGAAGTAATCCACCGAGGAGTTCGTGGGGGCGCAGGCTCCAGTGCTACCGCTCATGGCCGTATTGTATGCTACCGGAGTGGCCGTGGCGCTGCCGTCGTTCGGCTCGATCTCCGTTTGCGCCTGCGTACACAATGGCACCGCAACGGCCATCGCGCAAGCGAGCAGTTTGTTCAGGGTTCTCATGGGTCTTGGGGTTTTTTTGATCTTCGAGGTTGGGAGAGGCTTTTGGGTGTTGCTCTGGTCGATCTTGAGTGCCTACCCATCCACACATCGGGATGGGTGCGGGGATGTGAACGATCGCTAGGTCCAGGTCCGGGTCGGCTTCACTGCTTTACGAACCTGATGTTGCCTGCACCGCTGCCGTCGTCGATCCGCAGTAGGTACGTGCCGCTCGCCAGATCGCTGAGGTCCCAGTTCCGATAGGTGGTGCCGCATACGTTCCAGCTTGACAGGTCGCGGACCACCGCGCCATTGATATCCGTCACGCGCAGGTTCAGCGTTCGCGACGCATCGGTGTTCAAGCGCACTCCCAGCTCGGCAGTCACAGGGTTGGGGAACAGCAGTAGGTCGCTGATTCCGGGCAGCTCTGCGATGCTGACGGAACTGCTGAACTGCGTAGTGAGCGGTACGCTCCATGTCCCGTTCGTGCCACTGAACCGGATGGTGAAGAAGTGCGTGCCTGCGGGTACACCCGTTGGCAGATCAGCGATCAGGTCCACCACGCCACCAGGACCTATAGTGTTCGTGCTACTGTTCGCGATGTCGTCATCGATCCAATACTCGTAGCCATTCACCTCGCCCGTGTTTTTCACGAACGTTGAAGTCAGGGGTGTGCTCCATTCGCCGTCCGCATCGTTGAACTGGATGGTCACATTGTTGAAGTCGTTCGGCAATGTGCCCGGGTCGATGAGGTTGTTCAAGTTCACCTCCATGCTCGGGCCGATACTGCCCGTGGTGATGCTCCCTACGTTGTCGTTCACCCAGAAGCGATAGCCGCTGATGGCATGGTTGCCACGTGTGAAGTAGTGCGTCCGCGGCACCGACCAGTCGCCGCTGGTGTCGCGCATCTGGATGCTCACGAGGTGGTAGCCGGGCTCCATCGCACCGGTGGGCCAGTTGGTGGCGAGGGTCAGCTCGGTCGTCGCACTAACGGTGGTGGTGACGGCGCTGATCACATCATCATCGAACCAGTAGCGATAGCCGTCGATCTGTTGAGCTCGCGCGCAGCACATGGCTGCGAACGCAAGCAGTAGGACAGGGGCGCGCATGGCTCAGTTGGGCTGTGCGGCTACGCGGATGTTCACCGGCAGGTCGCCATTGGGGTTGGTGGCGGGTGCGATGGCAGCGCTGCGGAAGTGCGGGTTGTAGGGCACGTTGCCGGGCTTGTAGGGCGAGGAGGTGCCGTAGATGCCGATGTCGGTACCATCGTTGCCCGCATTGATGCCTGGGCTACCGGGCAGTAGGTGCAGGTCGTCGGTGAACTGGTAGTAACCGTCCGTCTCGCTCACGAATGTCATCGCGGCCGTCTGGCTGTAGATGGTGTTGATCTCCACGTTGCCGCTGGAGTTGCTGAACATGCCTGTGCCGTTGATGATGCAATCGGTGATCTGCACCCCGCTCACCTGCCAGAGTGGAGCACCAGCGTAGGTGAACACGCAGTTCTGTACGATCGCGTTCTCTGAATTCTGCAGCCGTTGGCCCAAGGCCACACTGTTGCGCAAGATCAATCCGCTGGGCCGGAAAACATTGATGGGACCACCGGCGAAAACGCAACGCTCAACAGTAGCCGCACCGCCGTAACCCCCGAGCCCGTCGTAGAAAACACATTCCGTGAACACACTGCTGGAGGTGGATGGTTCCACCTGGCCCAATCTCAAGTATTCGAACGAGCAGCGCTCGAATACCATGTTCACCGCGTCATCGTTCGTTCCGTCCGTCCCGTAGAAGAGTTGCCCATCCGGGTTGAAAATGATGCCGGTGAAGCTGCTGCCGCTCGCAGCTGTGGTGAATGTGAAGTCGTCACTGCCATTCGTGGTGAGGATGGTGGCCGCAGTCACGTTCGTGCTGTCCGGGTGGATGCCGGCTCCGATGAAGTGCAGCGGCATGCTCAAAGTCAAACCTGAGTCGGCTAGGAATGTCCCGCCGCTGAAGTAGAGCTTGTCGTTGGGCTGGGCGGCTGCCACGGCATCATAGATGTCCGTGAACACCTGTGGTGCACCGCTGCCTTGCAGTACGATGCGTTGCAGTTGTGCCTCGGCCGTGCCGGCTATGAGGCTGGTGCCGATGCAGAAGGAGAGGAAGCGATGTTTCATGATGAGGTTGGGTTTTCGGCGGTGGATGTCAGGGTGGTTTTCCCCTTTACACACCCCTACATCGGGGCCGCATTGCCGATGTGAACGATCCTGTGAAAGGATCTTTTGACGACTTGGCCATTGCTGCGTGTTCACATTCCACCCGATCCGCGATGTAGGGTCGGATCCGGTCCACGATGGGCCGTGACCTGGTTCAACATGGACGCGCCGCTCTGTTCGCTGTATTATCGTGGTCTACCACACGCCCACTGTGGAGCCGACCACCTCTTCCGATACCGCTACGGAGCCCTCCTGGATGGTGGGTCTTCACCGGAACGATCCGGTGACGATCCGGTCGCTTTATGCCAAGCACTTCCCCGCTGTTCGCCAATACGTGGTGCAGAACAGTGGATCAACGAACGATGCGCAGGACGTGTTCCAGGAGGCCATGACCGTGCTCTGGATGAAAGTGAAGGAGGGACAGCTCTCGCCGGAGGGCGATCCCGGCGGCTTTGTCTTCCGGGTGGCGAAGTACAAATGGCTGGACATCGTCCGCTCCGCCGGGCACAAACACATGAAAGTGGTGCATGACGATCGGCACGAACACGTGGGCGCTGAGGCGCCCGATGATGTGGAAGAACGCATCGTGCGCTTGCGCGGCATCTACGACAAGCTCGACGACAAGTGCCGCAATGTGCTCGACCGGTTCTATTTCGAACGCAAGGACCTGGCGACCATCGCTGCGGAGATGGGCGTTGAGGAAGAGAGCATCCGCACCATCAAATACCGCTGCATGATGAAGTTGCGCGCTTTCCGCCGCACCATCGCCGGCGAGGATATGAACGAGGAAGCATGAGCACGCTGGACAAAGACCGGTTCGAGGCCATCGAGGCTTACCTGCTCCGCAGCACGTCCACCGAGGAGCGGTCGCGCTTCGAGCAGGAATTGGCCGCCGATGCTTCGCTGCGCGCTGAGTTGGAACTACAGCGCGAGAACACGCTGGCCATTGAATTGGGTGGCGTCCAGCGCATGCTGAAGGCAGTGGGAGCGGAACACATGAGCAAGAGCGATGATGGCCGTCGCGGTTGGACCGGCTACCTCAAGTACGCTGCGGCTGCGGCATTGCTGATCACCGCCGCGCTGTGGTGGTTGAACAGCCCAAGTGCGAACGAGCGCCTTTTTGCCGAGCACTTCAGCGCCGATCCCGGCCTTCCGGTGGCCATGAGCGCAACAGATGATCCCGTGTTCCAGGATGCCATGGTGGCATACAAGCTGGGTGACTACGCCGAGGCCCGCACGAAATGGTCGCCCCTGCTGCAGGTGGAGCCCACCAACGATACGCTGCGCTACTATATCGCCAGCGCTGCATTGGCCATGAACGATGCCGCCGCCGCCATCCCGCTCTTCGAAAGTCTCGGGAACGATCACACGTCCCCATTCCACGACAAGTCGCAATGGTTCCTCTTCCTCGCTTATGTGAAGGTTGACGATGTGACCAAAGCAAAGGCCCTTCAGCTGGATGAGGACCCGACGTACGGTGAGCGCGTGCGGAAGATGAAGGCGGAACTGCAAGCACGATGAACCGGGTTTTCATCACTGCGCTGCTCGCGATATACGGTTCGTTCGCACTGGCGCAGTCCGATAAGCTCATTGAACGGCACGCTCGCATCAAGGATCTCCAACGTGAAGGATCGCACGCGGAGGTCGTGAACCAGATCGGGCTTCAACGGAAGGAAGCCGTCGGCACGCCCTGGCAGGATTCGATCCACACCTACGCCTATGCCCTGGGACGCGCTGTGTGGAAGTCGCAGGATGCCGATGCGGGCATCGCCGCGGCACAGGGCCTTGTGGACGAGGTGGAACGCATCGATCACAATGCGCTGCATCAACTCGATGCCATGGACGCATACGCCAAGCTGCTCTTCGAAATGGGCCGGATGCTCGATTGTGCCAGGGCCGATTCGACTGCAATGGTCTTTGCCGATGCGCACAAGGAAGTGTCGTTGATCCGGCGCGGCAAGGCACGCCAGCGCCTCGCACTGGACTACGCGCAGATGGGAGACTACGAGCGCAGTTTGAAGTATTACCTCGAAGCGAAAGCCGTATACGGGAAGTCTGACAGCTTGCTTGCATTGGTGCTGGGGGAGGCTTGCAGCGGAGCTGGTTCCGCCTACTGGCACCTAGGGGACAACAGGAAGGCGGACACGCTGTTCACGCAGTCGTTGTCATACTTTGAAAAGAGCAACGACCCGAAGCGCAACTTCCGCATGGTCGGTGTGCTGATCAACAGGGGCATCCTCTGGCAGAGCGCCGGAGACTTCAACCGCAGCAAGTCGAACTATCTTGAGAGCATCCGCCGTTGTAGCGCAGTGGTGGACACGACAAAGGATCCGCTGTTGCGTGACGAAGCGATCCTTGCACGTACGCGCGGCTATGTGAACCTGGCCACGGTCTATTTCGCTGTTGGCGACGATGGTCGTTCGCGCGAACTGCTGGAGATGGCTTTGCGCGATCGTGAGAAGCTCCTCGAACCCGATGACCCGAAGCTCCTTGGGGTGAAGGACCGGTTGGCCGATCTTGAGTTGGAAGCGAAGAACTACGCGAAGGCCGAGAAGTGGGTACGCGCCTATCTGGAAGCCTGTGAGAAGTACTACGGCGTTCGGAGCGAGGACTACGCGCGGACCTGCTCGAAGCTCGGCGATGTTTACGCGGGCCTTGGCCGGAACGTCGCGGCCGATTCCCTCTTCAAGCGGAGCATCGAGCTGAACGCGGCGATGGAGAACGCCGGCACCAATGCGGAACTGGCCAGTGCGTATCGCCGCCACGCACAATTCTGCATCAAGCTGGGCAGGAATACAGAGGCCATGAAGGATCTCGAAGCGGCACTTGCGATCATCACAGCCATCCACGGCGAAGGGCATCACAAGGTGGCCGCCTACGAACTGCTGCTGGCCGAGGCGGCATTCGCCAACGGAGAACCACATACCACGTTGCGACACGCGGAACATGCTCTTGGGCTCTTGCACGATCGGGCGGAGGCGCTGCGATCGAGTTCGATCCCACAAACATGGCCCCAGCCCCATCTGCTGCCCGATGCGCTCTACTGGAAGGTGAAGGCCGAACGCGCGCTGGGCATGGCATCGGACGACCGGTGGAAGTCGGACATGGACTTGAGCGTGCAGGCGATGGAACGGAACAAAGCGGCCTTTGACGATGAAGGTTCGCAACTCGGGTTCATCGGCCAGCAGAAGGTTGTGTTCGATCAGGCCATCGACCTGGCAGGCGAGAGTTACGCGCAGAACCACACCCCGGGGGATCTCGATCGCTTCCTCGCCCTCACGGAGGCGGATCGTTCCATCCTTCTCAAAAGCCGCCTCAACGATTTCACCGGTCTTCAATACACCGGCGTTCCTGATTCGATCATCGTGCAAGAGAACCGATTGATCAGCGCGCTCGACCTCGATCCCGAGGATCGCGCCGCAACCGCGGACCTGGCGAAGCGCGAACAGGACCTTGCCGATTTCCTGGTGCGGCTGAGCAAGTCCCATCCACACTACTTCGACCTGCGCTATGGCGAAGCGCGCGTGACGGTCCAGGATGTGCGCAGCAAGCTCCTCTCCCCCGATCGCGACCTGCTCCTGTATGCCTTCACCGATGAGCACCTGTACATGCTCGTGATCGGTATGGATACCGCGGCGCTGGTGCACGTTCCCGCCGCCGGCATCGCGGAAACCGTGAAGGCGCTGAACGCGGCCATCCTGGAGCGGCGGCAGGAGTCCTATGTGCGGCTTTCCCGCGTACTCTACACGAAGGTCTTTGAGCCATTGGCCGGATTACTGCGAAAGCCTGAGCTGCTCATCATCCCCGACGGCGATCTGCAGACCGTCAACTTCGAGACACTGCTCTTCGGACCAGCCGACCGGGGCAAGCTCAGCGAGCACATGCTGATCCAGAAGTACGCGATCGGCTATTTGCTCAGCGCCACCACCGCAGTGCAGTTCAAGAGCCTCGACAAGCCTGCCACGAGGAATGTGCTGGCCTTCGCCCCGGGTTTCTCCGATGAATTGAAGCAGGGCTATCTGGCACAAGTACCCGACTCCGCACTGATCGATCGCGGCTTCCTGCGCTATGTGCGCCAGCCCTTCGCCGTAAGCACTGCACAAGAGTTGGGTTCGCTGGTGAGCGCCCGGGTGAACGTGGGTGCTGATGCCAGCGAAGAGCGTTTCCGCGAGGAGGCGAAGGAATACGGTGTGCTGCACCTGGGTACCCATGCGGAAATGAACGCCTCGTCGCCGATGTACTCGCGTCTGGTGTTCAGCAAGGATGGCGCTGGCGTGGATGCCGGTTCGGACGGCTACCTGCACGCGTACGAGATCTATGAGTTGGACCTGCGTGCCCAGCTCGCCGTGCTCACCGCGTGCGAAACCGGGGCGGGCAAGAACGATCAAGGCGAAGGCGTGCGATCGCTCGGCTACGGTTTCGCATACGCTGGATGTCCGAGCCTGGTGATGTCCCTGTGGAGCATCGATGAAAAGGTGTCGTCGGAGATCAACACGCGGTTCTACGGGTACCTCGCCGAAGGCATGCCCAAGCACCAAGCGCTGCGTCAAGCCAAGCTGGATCACCTGTCCACCGCTTCGGATGAGCTAGCGCTTCCCTACTACTGGGCAGGCATGGTGCTGGTCGGCGATGTTTCGCCCTTGGAAGTCGGCTCAACCGGCATGAAGTACCTGTGGTGGGGCTTGGCCGGCTTTGCCCTGACATTGGCCCTCCTCTGGTGGCGGAAGCGGCGCAATGCTGCTCGGCATTAGGCTTACCTGTCGCGGTTCACTGCCCACTATTCCACCATCACGGGCATGTCCTTCGGGTGCCTCACACTGTAACTGAAGCCGAGCTTCTTGGTCGCCTTCGGTTCCACCGTGATGTTCCAGGTGAGCTGGCCCGTTCCCTCGTTCACCTTCGCCTCGGGGCTCTCGATGAGCTTCACTTCGATCTCGCTCTGCGGGCTCAACGGGTATTGATCGCGCACTTCGATCTCCACAGCCGTTCCCTTGGTGTTGCGAATGTTCAGGTCGAACCCGACGGTCAGCGTGCGCTTCCCACCGATCACCGCCTTGTCGTTGGTGCTCTTGCGACGCACGCGCTCCACCACCACGCCCTTGTCGCGGCCGAGTGATACATCGAGCGTGTCGTTGGTCTGTTGAAGGTTCAAGTAGCTCTGCCCCACATAGGTCCCTTCGAAGAACACGTTGGCATTGCCGGGCAACAGGTTCAGGTCCTCCCATCCGGTGGTGCGTGCGTAGAGGAAGGCGTCCTTGTCGAGCTTCGGTGTGCAGTAGTGCTTGTACAGCGCGGGAATGCTGTGCGTCTTCACCGCAACCGTATGCGCCAGTCCATCGGCCGGAACACTGAACGGCGCATCGATCGCGAACTCGATGGTGGTGGTATTGTACACGACCGTGTTGGCGACTTCGAGGTCCGCTGCTTGTTCGGTGATGTCACCTTGGATGTCCGGATAGCCGTTCGCCGAAGCAGGCGCAAGCGCACGGGTATCGTCCATTCGTTCTGCCTTCCGGTGACGTTCTGAGAGCGTTTCGATCATATAGGGCTGCTGCAGCACCCAAGCTTGCAGCGTTGGCATATTGCCCCCCAACGTCGGGTTGCCGCTGCTCAATGCCAGATCCACCTTGTTCCAATCCTCGCCGGTGTTGTTGATCACCTGCGCCTTCATCAACAGTTCGATCGGTGTGCTCGTGCTTTTCGCACGCAGGTCATAGGCGGGGGTCCACCCGGCATCGCGCACGAAGTAGTTGAGCGTGAACGTCGCAGCGACTTCCACCGGCGCATCGATCTCCACTACGATCTCGCTGGTCGGGCGCGGTGCTTCGCCTTGGTACTGCGCCAGCTGCGCGCGCAGCTTGTCGGCTTCGGTGCCGATAACGGTCATTTTCTCCTGTTGGTCCCACCAGCCATCGCTCTTCGCCTTCATGCGCTGGCGGAAGTACTCGTTCACGGCTTGGAGCTGTGCTGCGGTGAAGCCGTTCTGCTGCCCTGCAACGGCCATGTTCTTCTGCAAGAGCTGCTCTTCCTGCTCCCACACCCATTGCACGCCCCTTTCCCTGTTCCAATCGTGTTCCAATTGCTTGATCTTGGCTTGCAGCTCCTCGATCTCCTTCTTCTTCGGGCTTTCGGTGAGGTAGTTCACCCGGTGGTTCACGCTCAGTATGCTGAAGCCGCCCTTGCCGTTCACCTGGATGCTCATGGGATCCAACTGCTCGCTGAGGCCGGTGAAGATCAACGTGGTGTTGCCGGTGGTGATGGTCGCGCTGGCATCGCGTGTTATCTGCGCACCGCTCAGGAACACCTTGGCACCGGTGACCTTGCTGGTGATGGGTTGTTCTTTGGCTTGAAGGGCGAAAGAGTGAAAGAGTACAAGACCGGATAAGAGATGGCGGGCGTTCATGCGGGGAGCGGTTGATGGAACAAAGAAAGAGCGGCGCTGTTGGGCACCGACCTGCTGTACACATCGGGTGCCGAAGAGTTCATTCCCTGTCATGGTGAGCCCGTCGAACCATGACTTCAGTTGGCGGTCATGGTTCGACG
>JBATMK010000020.1:0-5616 GCA_049289815.1 Flavobacteriales bacterium | reverse complement strand
CATCCGCAACCTGTTCTTCCACGTGCCCATGTGGTTCACGATGATCGTGCTCATGGGCATCTCGTTCGTCTTCAGCATCATGCACCTCCGCTCCGGAAGTCTGGACCATGATCTGGCGGCCAGTGTGTCGGTGAACGTGAGCTTGTTGTTCGGCGCGCTCGGTATCATCACCGGTAGCATTTGGGCACGCGCCACCTGGGGCGGCTGGTGGACGAGCGACACCAAGTTGAACGGCTCTGCTCTAACCCTGCTGATGTACCTGGCCTATGTGATCCTGCGTGGCTCGGTGCCCGATGCCCACAAACGCGCACGCCTCGCGGCGGTCTACAACATCTTCGCTTTCATGTTGATGCTCGTCTTCATCATGGTACTGCCACGCATCACCGACAGCTTGCATCCAGGCAACGGTGGCAATCCCGCCTTCAGCCAGTACGATCTGGACGACAGCCTGCGTGCGGTGTTCTACCCGGCCTGTGCGGGTTGGATCATGCTCGGCATCTGGGCCTACAACCTGCGGCTGCGCTACGGCCGCCTCAACGCATTGCTCGATGAGAACGAAAGTCACTAGCCTGTTGATCGCTGCCCTCTTGCTGGCTGCGCCTGCCAGTAGTTTCGCCCAGGGAACCACCCCGGACTGGTTGGAGGAGACGATGTTCTCCAGCGGCAAGATCAACACAGTGGTGGCCGTGGTGAGCGTGGTACTGGTCGGCCTTGCCGTGTGGATGTTCGCGATGGACATGAAGTTGAGGAAGCTCGAGAAGAGGATCAGAAAATGAGACGATCAGAAGATCGGATGATCCACCGCCAGGCAACACTTTCTGATCGCCCGATCCATCAATTGAAATGAAACGCTCACACATCATAGCACTGGTCGTGATCGCCGTGGCGATGGCCATGCTCATCGGCACGCTGGCGGATAACAGCACGTTCATGGGCCTGGCGCAGGCCATGGAAAGTCCTGGGCGCGAAGTGCGGGTGAAGGGCATGCTCGACAAGAGCCAGCCGATCGTTTACGAACCCGTGGCCAATGCCAACCTCACCGAGTTCACCCTGGTGGATGACGATGGGGTGAAGTGCAAGGTGAAGCTCGCCAAGGCCAAGCCCTACGATTTCGAACGGAGCGAGAGCATCGTACTCACCGGCAGCTTTGAGAACAACGCTTTCCACGCCAACGACATGCTGATGAAGTGCCCCAGCAAGTACACCGAGGGCAACCAGCTGAAGACCGAAGGCGAGTGGACGAAGGTTGAGTAGCAATTGCGCTGTTTGCAGTTGGCGGCGGCCCTCGATGCTGTCTGAGAGCGACCTTCGCGCCGGGAAATGAAGGACATCAGCTATGTGAACGAGCACACCTGGGCCAGCTGGCTCGGGCATGGCTTCGCCGTCGCTTCCATCGTCGGTGCTGCGCTGGCGCTTGTGGCCTACTTCCTCGCGGAGCGGAAGAGCAGCGATCAGTGGCGCTCGTTGGGACGTGTTGGGTTCCGTGCACACAGCATGGCTGTGTTCTCCATTGTCGGGTTGCTCTTCGTGATGTTGTTGAACCACTGGTTCGAGTTCGACTACGTGTGGAAGCACAGCAACCGCGAAATGCCGCTGCGCTACATCTTCAGCTGTTTCTGGGAAGGTCAGGAAGGTTCGTTCCTGCTGTGGACCTTCTGGCATGCGGTTCTGGGGAACATCCTGTTGTGGCGTTGGAAACGTGGTAAGCACGGTGAATGGGAAGCGCCGGTGATGATGGTCTTTGCGCTGGTGCAGGTCTTCCTGGCCAGCATGCTGTTGGGCGTGCACATCTTCGGTGAGCGCATCGGCAGCAGCCCCTTCGTGCTCATCCGCCAACTGCCGGAGAATCTCGGACTGCCGTGGACCACCATGGCGGACTACCTCCAAAGGATCCCGGCATTCCAGGACGGGCGTGGCCTGAACCCGTTGTTGCAGAACTACTGGATGGTGATCCATCCACCTACGCTCTTCCTCGGTTTCAGTGCAACCCTGATCCCGTTCGCCTATGCGATCGCGGGTCTCTGGCGCAACAAGCTGAAGGAATGGATGGAACCAGCTCTAGGCTGGACCTTCTTCGGCGTGATGATCCTCGGCACCGGGGTCCTCATGGGCGGCGCATGGGCGTACGAGGCACTGAGCTTCGGTGGTTTCTGGGCGTGGGACCCGGTGGAGAATGCATCACTGGTCCCCTGGTTGACCCTTGTTGCTTCGGGTCACTTGATGCTGGTGAACAAGCGCAAGGAGACCTCGCTCTACACTACGTGCCTGCTCACCTTGGGCACCTTCCTGCTGGTCCTCTACAGCGGATTCCTCACGCGCAGCGGTGTGCTGGGCGATACCAGTGTGCACAGTTTCATCGGCGATGGCATGAAGCCGGGCTTGATGCTCTTCCTGCTCACCTTCATGTTGCTCAGCGTAACGATGATGGTCCGCGAAGCGGGTCAGCGGAAATTCCTTGGCCTTTTGAGCCTCGCACTGTTGGTGCTCGGCATTGCCTTGAAGATTCAAGTGCTTGCGGTGGTGGTCTTCGCATTGCTCTTCGTGGTGGGCATGGTATGGGCCTACAGGAAGTTCCCGAAAGCGGCGCAGGAAGAAGCCGTTTGGAGCCGGGAATTCTGGCTGTTCATCGGCGCGCTGGTGTTGGTGCTCAGTGCGGTGCAGATCACGTTCAGCACGAGCGTTCCGGTGTTCAACACCTTGCTATCCCCCTTCGCGAAACCCTTGTCGTGGCTCGCGGAAACGACGGGCAGCAGTTTCATCGCCGATCTGGCACAAGCCAAACTCGCACCGCCGAGCGATGCGCAGGCGCATTACAACAAATGGCAGGTCCCCTTCGCATTCATCATCGCCCTGCTCGTCGGCATCGGGCAATACCTGCGCTGGAAGGACACGGACATGAAGCGCTTCCGCAGGCAGATACTGCTCTCCGTGGTGATCGCGATCCTCCTCACTGCTCTTGCCGTGTGGCTGCTGGAATACCGGTGGAAGGAAACGAACCTTGTCGCGCTGCTCTTCGCAACGATCTTCTCGGCAACCGCCAACGCCGCGTGGATATGGAAAGGGTTGATCGGGAAGTTCACGCATGCCGGACCGAGCATTGCGCATGTGGGCTTTTCCTTGGTGCTGCTCGGCGCGTTGGTGAGTACGAGCAAGCAGAACGAAGTGAGCCGCAACACCGGCCGCATGGTGCTCAGCTTCCTGAGCAAGGACTTCAACGACAACAGCGATGCACTGCTCTACCGCGGCGACACGGTGCGCATGGGCGAGAACTTCGTGGTCTACCAACGCAAGCGCCAGGAGGGCGTGAACCTCTACTACGATGTGGAGTACTTGGAGGCCGTGCCGCGGGTGTACCACCGTGGCGACACGGTGCGTGTGAACGACAATCTCTACGTCTGCATCGCTGAACATGTGGCGGCGCAACACTTCCTGGCCGACCCAACGACGTGGCGCGCATCACAGGACTTCACCCGACGCCAGCAGTGGCAAGCGCAGCCGTACGCAAGCATGGCGCCGGGCAAGCCGCTCTTCGGTCTGGCGCCTTTGATCCAGGTCAATCCACGGTTCGGCAACGTGGCCGAGCCCAGCACCAAACATTGGCCGCAGCGCGACCTGTACACGCACATCCGTTACGCCGAAATGCAAGTGGGGCCGAACGAAGAAACCGACAGCCTGCACTGGATGCCCCCGCGCCATTACGGGAGGAACGTTGGCGATACGCTGGTCACACCCACGAGTGTGGCGTTCATCGACAGCGTTCGCAGCGTGCGCGACAGCATGACGATGAAGATGCTCGGGCCTGAGTTCGATGTGAAGGTGGCCTATCTGCGCATCCGCGATCTGTATGATGCGAACCGTTGGTTCGAAGCACGGCCACTGCTGATCTTCCGCGGTGGACAGATCGTTGCAGGCAAGGGTGCGGAGATCGCTCCGCTCCGGGTGCGCTTCGACCTGGAACGCGTCGGCCCGGCGCAACCCACGGAGGGAGAGGACCCGGCCGCAGCCGAGGGCGATATCGGCATCAGCATCAGCGAACGCGAGTTCATTGTGATGCAGGCCATCATCTTCCCCGGCATCAATGTGCTGTGGATCGGTTGTGTGCTCATGTTCCTGGGCACGTTCGTGGCGGTGCGGCAGCGTTGGAAGCGCAAGCCCGTGAAACCATGACCCGGATACTGGTTGTCGGCACTGGCCGCGCAGCGCATCACATCGGGCAAGCGCTGAAGCGTGGTGGCAATGCCTTCGTGGGTGTTGTCGGGCGCGATACAACAAAGGCTGCGGCATTGGCCAACACGCTGGGCGCGGTCGCCTTCCCGTTCGGCGCGATGCTCCCTGAAAGTGATGTCGTTCTCCTGGCCGTAAGCGATGACGCGCTTGCGGAAGTCGCGGCACGCATTCCTTTGACACAGGCGATCCTTGTGCACGTAAGCGGCGCCAAGCCATTGGATGTGCTCCTGCCCCACGCCCGGCGTGGTGTGCTATGGCCTGTACAGAGTTTGGCCGCAGGGGCGACAGTAGATCTGAGCCAAAGCCCGCTGGTTGTGGATGCCGGCGATGAAACAACGAAACTCGCCCTGCTTGCACTGGCACGCGGCATCAGCCAGCGCGTATTGGAATTGGAACACTCCGACCGGCTCGTGCTCCACGCCGCTGCGGTGTTCGCCAGCAACTTCCCGATCTTCCTGTTGGGAGAAGCACAACGACTGTTGCGCGAACATGATATGCCCGGCGAACTCTTGCTGCCGCTTTGGTCCAACAGCGCCCAACGCGCTGCGACCATCGGGCCCGTGCAAGCGCTTACAGGCCCCGCCCGGCGCGGCGATCTCGACACCTTGCAGCAACACCTCGCGCTGTTAACGGCCGATCCCGACCTTCGCCGCGCTTACGCGCTGCTCTCCCGTTCCATCCTCAAAGCGCATGGGCACCCCACGGATGGCCTCGAAGACCTACAAGGAGATCCTCGTTGATATCGACACGTTCCTGTTCGACGTGGACGGGGTCTTCACCGACAACCGTGTTCTGCTTTTTCCTGGACTGGATCCGGTGCGCACCTTCCACAGTCGTGACGCCTATGCGGTGCAGCACGCGATCAAGGAAGGGCTGCGGTTGGTGATCGTCACCGGCGGCAAGAGCGATGGTGTTGAGCAATCGTTCGCGCGGCTTGGTGTGAAGGAGTACCACTATCATGTCTATGACAAGAGCGCGAAGTTGGATGAGCTGATCGCGAAGACCGGTCTCGATCCCGCGAGGACGGCCTACATGGGCGATGACATTCCCGATCTACGCGTGATGCAGCGCGTGGGGCTGCCATGCTGCCCTGCCGATGCTGCGGAAGAGATCAAGGCGATCAGCTTGTATGTGAGCCGCAAGCCGGGTGGTATGGGTTGCGTGCGCGACCTGTTGGAACAGGCCATGAAGGTGCAAGGCAAGTGGATGACCGAAGGCGCACACACCTGGTAACATGCGCGACCTCATCCGCCTCACGCGCCCGGTCAATCTGTTTATCGTGGCGCTCACCATGATCGTGATGAGGTACGGCGTGATCGAAGGCTATTATGACGTCGTCGGTTACAGGTTGTTCTGGAGCGAGGCCGGGCTACCTCGTCACTGTTGTGC
>JBATMK010000019.1:0-2394 GCA_049289815.1 Flavobacteriales bacterium | reverse complement strand
ACAAGTATTTGGTTCCGATCATGGTTCCTCTCGGTGTTGAGTTCGCTTCAGGATAGACGGCTATGAGCCAAGTCAGTGGCTTGCGGCCAGTGCCTCATGGTAGTTGGGCGTTCCGCACAGCGGTCGGTGTGCTGCCCCCAACGTTCACCAAGATCGGATCACGATCGTTGTTGGTGCCGGTGTACTTCACCACGCCGTCCATGTTCACGTCCTCACGCCAATAGCCATTGACCGTTGCCGTGGGTGTTGTACCGCCCACGCGCACCAGGATGGGATCGCGATCGTTGTTGGCGCCGGTGTACTGCAGGTTCTCATTGAACACGGCATCGCCGGTGGCGAGCAGCATCACGCCGCCATTGTTGTTCCGCGCATCGGCATCATAGACCTGCGTGCTCGGCAAGGTGAAGTCAACACTTGCGATCGCATCGCCGTAGAGGATCGGTGTGGAAGTCGAGAGCATCACCGGCAGGTGCGTGCGGGGCTTCACCGCAACACAATAGCTACCTGCTGCAAGACCAGCGAAGCCAACGGTGCTCACGCCATCAAGGTCCACCACATCGCCATCGCGCTGCAGGAGCACAGCACGCGAGGCAGCCACAACACCGGGTGTTGCGACAGGTCGCATCTCCACCAAAACCCAATCGATGATCGCGTTATTGCCGGTAACGGAAAGCAAGCTTGCCGGGATCGTTGCACCGGGCACGAATGCCGCTTCCGCATAACCCATTGCGGTGAAGGGTTCGGTGAGCGGGAAGGTGGGAAGTGTGCGCAATGCGTCGTTCATCTGGCCGCTGCTGTACGGACCTTCGAGCATCAGCTTTATGCTGGAGCGGGCCGTGCCGTTGATGCGGGCGATTCGGTTGCTGGGGGTGCCGTCATAACTGGTGAAGAACCCGCCGATCAAGACCTGACCGTTTTCCTGTACAGCGAGGTCATAGATCGTATGGTTCGCTCCTGTTCCCGGTTCGAAAGTGTTATCCACGCTCCCATCCTGGTTCAAACGGGTGATACAGTTATGCGGTATCCCATTGAAGCTGCTGAAATTGCCACCCACGAGGATCTTGCCATCCGGAAGCATCTCTATCGCATGAACGGCCAGAAAAGCTGGGGAGCCAGTTGCGCCGGTCCCGGGATCGAAGGTGCTGTCTAAAGTCGCATCAGGGTTCAAACGTGCGATCCGGCTACGCGGTATGCCATTGTAGTTAGTGAAGTGACCGCCGATCAAGATCTTCCCATCGGGTTGGATGGTGATGCAATTGACCGTGTTGAGCCCGGTACCGGTGTTGAATGAAACGTCCAGTGTGCCGTTCGGGTTCAACCTGGCGATCCGATTGCGGCTTACTCCGTCATAGGTGAAGAACGAGCCCCCTATGAGGATCTTGCCATCAGGCTGCAACGCGATCGCCTGAATGGATTCATTCGCCCCGGATACCGGAGCGAAACTCACGTCAACAGTACCGTCAGCATTCCGTCGATCAATGCGATTGCGCGGTGTGCCCGTGAAGTAACCGCCGATGACGAACTTTCCGTCCGGTTGCAGAGCAACCGAGGTTGTGCTCGCATTCGTACCGGCAACCGTTCCATCCTGTGCACCCGCACTATCCACGCGCAAGATCCGGTTGATCGACGATCCATTGAACGTGGTAAAACGGCCGACAACGATGATCTTGCCGTTCGCGAGCGCTTGGCAGTCGCTGACGATATCATTTGCCCCTGTGCCCGGGTCGAAACCATTGTCCAAGGTTCCATCGGGGTTCAATCGCGCAATTCGCGTGCGCGGAATCCCATCATAGATCGTGAACTGTCCTCCGATCAGGATCTTCCCATCGGGCAGAACATCTATTTCATAAACCAGAGTGTCACAACCGGATCCAGCGTTGAAGGTCGGGTCGAGCGAGCCATCCTGCGCGTGCAATGGGCAAACGCCAGCCATCAAGCAAGCCGCCACAATGTGTTTCGTTCCGATCATGGCCTTTCTTGGTGTTGGATCCGCGTCAGCAAGATAGACGGCCGTGATGCAAGCCGGTGGCTTGTGGTGTAACGATCATCCAAATGAATGATGGCCTACCTCATGGCAATTCCGCATGCCGCACAACAGTGGGTGTACTTCCGCCAACATTCAACAGGATCGGATCGCGGTCGTTGTTGGTGCCGGTGTACTTCACCACGCCGTCCATGTTCACATCCTCACGCCAATAGCCATTGACCGTTGCGGTGGGTGTGGTACCACCCACACGCACCAGGATCGGATCGCGATCGTTGTTGGCGCCGGTGTACTGCAGGTTCTCATTGAACACGGCATCGCCCGTGGCCAGCAGCATCACGCCGCCATTGTTGTTCAGTGCATCGGTGTCGTACACCTGTGTTCCGGGAAGTGTGAAGTCCACGGTGGCG
>JBATMK010000018.1:0-11938 GCA_049289815.1 Flavobacteriales bacterium | reverse complement strand
CCTACACTTACACAAGGACCGGTATATCGCCTTGTGCCAACTCGACCGCTACCGTGGCGGTGACGGTGAACCCGGCGGTGAACGCTGGAACGAGCAGCTCGATCACGCTCTGCAGTGTTGATGCCCCTGTGAACCTGTACGACTTGCTCGGTGTATCCGCGCAGACAGGTGGAACTTGGACGCCAGCAGGCCTGAGCGGTGGCTATCTCGGAACCTATACCCCGGGAACCAACACGGCCACGATCTACACCTACACCGTCTCAGGCACAGCGCCTTGCGCCGACGCCACAGTGACCGTGGAAGTGACGGAAACTCCTGCAACCCCCTGGTATGCCGATGCCGACAACGACGGCGCGGGTGATCCCAACGACGTCCTCTACGCTTGTACAATGCCTTCGGGCTATGTGGACAACAGCGATGACGGTTGTCCGGGAGATGTGAACAAGGTCGCACCGGGCCAATGCGGTTGCGGCGTGGAGGACATCGATACGGATGAGGATGGTGTGGCTGACTGTGTGGATGGCTGCCCGCTCGACGATAACAAGACCGACCCGGGTAACTGTGGTTGCGGCAACCCTGATCCAGGTGCTGCTTGCGACGACGGTGATAACACGACCGGTGAGGATACCGTGCAACCGGATTGCACATGCGCCGGCGTGCCTGTGGATTGCAACTACGTGGTGAACGGTACCGACCTGCCCGGCACTTCTTGTGACGACGGCAACCCTGACACGTGGAACGATACGTGGAGCAACGACTGCCTGTGCGAGGGTCAGCTGGAAGACTGTGCTGGCGTGACCGGTGGCTCAGCCCTGCCCGGTACGACGTGCGACGACGGTGACGCCAACACCGGCAATGACGTGTACTACGCTGATTGCACCTGCGTCGGAGAAGTGATCGATTGCCTGGGAGTTCCGGGTGGTTCCGATCTGCCCGGCAGCCCTTGCGACGATGGCAATGCGAACACGGCCAATGACGAATGGGATGCAAACTGCGAGTGCACCGGTACACCCAGCGGTTGCCAGGAGAACGAAGTGACCTTGGAACTGGGTACGGACAACGCAGGACACCAGACCAGTTGGGAGATCGTTCCCAGCGCTGGCGGCTCGGCAGTGTGCGCTGGTGACAACTATCCGAACGCGAGCATCATCAATGAGACGCGCTGCCTGCCGGACGGCTGTTACCGTCTGCTGGTGTACGACAGCTTCAATGATGGCATGGGCACGGGAGGCTACCGATTGCTGGACCACAATGGTGATCGTATCATCGACAACTGGCAGAACGGTGCGTTCGGTGGCATGAGCGCCATCGCCAACAACGGTGCGTTCTGCTTGCCGCTTGGTACGGATCGCATGCAAGCCGGCAGTTGCGATGTTATGAACCTGATCCCCACCAGCGTGGTTGCGGCCGAACCCAACCCGGCAGTATCCGCACAACTGGGCCTGGGCTCGAACACCGACGACGGTTACCAGTTCTGGATATACAACCCCAACGGCGGATACAGCCGCACCATCTTCAAGAGCATTACGAACCCGGGCCAACCCGGCTTGCCCTACGGTGCAACCGCCCCGGCGTTCTTGAAGCTGAGCAGCTTGACCACCTTGCCTGTGCCAACGAATGTCAAGCTGAACATCAAGGTGCGCAGCCGCGTCAATGGGGTGTACGCCAACTATGGGCCCGCCTGTTCCATGATGGTCGATGTTCTGGGCAACTGCCCGACGACCTCGCTGATCAACGCCCCGAACGACCCGAAACATAGCTGCGGCGTAACAGGTAAGGTGGTAAGCCCCTACACCAAGCTGTATTGCTACCTGGTCGATGGCGCCAATAAGTATCAGTGGCGATTTGAGAACACGGCACACAGCTACGTGCGCACCATTGCCAGCGCGAACGCCGTGCTCGCCCTGAACCCCTGGTCCACACAACCATTGCTCTGCGGCACCAACACCTACAACGTAACGGTGCACGCGAGCTTCGACAATGGGGCTACCTACT
Source organism: Flavobacteriales bacterium (assembly GCA_049289815.1). Classification (GTDB taxonomy): domain Bacteria; phylum Bacteroidota; class Bacteroidia; order Flavobacteriales_F; family PHOS-HE28; genus PHOS-HE28. The sequence goes on along the minus strand of JBATMK010000018.1, from coordinate 9,943 downwards.
GCCCTTACGGATCCACCTGCACGGTGGGCATAACCAACAACACGTCTTCCTGCACGTCAGCTGCCCAAGGTGGTGGTGGACAGCAGAGCATGCAACAGGAGAATGGCGGCATGCAATTGTGGCCGAACCCCGCTCGCGAAGGCATCGTCACCTTGGAACTCGCCGGCTTGTCCAGTGAGGCCCGCGACATGCACATCGTGGTGATGGACCTCTTCGGCAAAACGCTGGTTGACGAACGGATCAGCACCGATGGTGCCGAGGAAGTGAGCACCACGTTGACGTTGGGCAACGATATCGCCAGCGGCCTCTATCTGGTGAACGTGACTTCCGGAAGCACCACCTGGACCGAACGGTTGATGGTTGAATAAGGAGGAATGAGAGAACGGTGGAAGGGGCGTCCGATGGGCGCCCCTTCTTCGTTAGCGGAAGTCCGGATACAGGAGGTACTTCGAGCGCACCTTGGCGAAATCATCCAAGCCCGTTTGCCAGGCGGCCCTGATGCGCAGTTCATCCGCGCCATCCAACAGCATCCCCCGCAGATCAGGTGATCCAGCAAGCTGATCGAAGAATGAGTTGAAAAAGCTCTTCTTGTCGACGGCCTGTTGGCTGAACCCAACGAGCCACTGCAACGATATCCTCCCGTTCATCCTTGAATAGAAGGTGCCGTACTCAGCGAGATCCATCCCCCGGCATTCGGTGCCTTTGTACGGCGGATCTGCAGCGCCTGGCATTGCCACCGGCGTGAAGGTGTAGTTGCCCAGCATTCCACCTGGCAGACCAATGCACTGGAACGGCTTCCCGGTACCTCGTCCTACGCTCACCGACGTTCCTTCGAAGAGCACCAAGGAAGGATAGAGATACACCGCCGACATGTTGGGCAGGTTGGGTGAAGGTTTCACCGGCAACGTGTAGTAACTCTTGTGGTCATAGCCTGAACAGTGGATCACGTTCAGTTCGCACTGTACGCCATCCTTCAACCAGTGCTCACCGTTGATCATGCCGGCATACTCTCCGATCGTCATCCCGTGCACCAATGGAACGGGATGCGATCCGACGAACGACGCGTACTCCTTCCGCAGCACCGGCCCATCCACGTAGAATCCATTGGGGTTCGGACGATCCAGCAGGATCAAGGGTTTGTGCTGTTCGGCACACGCTTCCATCACATAGTGCAACGTGCTGATGTACGTATAGCAGCGCACGCCGACATCCTGTAGGTCGAAGAGCAGCACATCCACGTCCTCCAAGGCCTTGGCCGTCGGTTTCTTCCCGTCACCATAGAGCGAGATCACGCTGAGTCCTGTGCGCGGATCCCGGTGATCGGCAACATGCTCCCCTGCATCGGCATCACCACGGAAACCGTGCTCCGGACTGAACACCTTCACAACGTTGACATGCAACGCCAGAAGTGAATCCACAAGCAGCGTGTTCTTGATGCGCCCCGTATGGTTCGTGACCACGGCAACGCGCTTGACCACCAGCATGGGCAGATACGCTGCGGTGCGTTCAGCGGCCACCACGATACTGTCCGCCTGCTTGATCACAGCGGGCTGGGCCACTTGCCGTTCGACGGCCCCGGGAGGTACCTGCGTACAGGCCAGCGTGGAGAGGAATATGCCCGCTAAGGCCGCGGCTATCTTAGGCCGCCACCTGAACGGCACGGCCAACGTGGGTTTTGCACACTTCATCGCACAGCGCATCCTTGCGGCCAAAGATCGTCAGGACCGCTTATCGCGCCCCATCGTCCGTATTGCTGTACTGGGGATCGTGATCGGCATGGCGGTCATGATCATCACAGTGGCCATAAGCACCGGGTTCCAGTACGAAGTGCGCAACAAATTGGTCGGTGTGGGCGGGCACTTGCAGATCAACAGCATGCAACAGACCGATGCGAAAGAAACCCCGCGTATCGCCATCAACCAGCCGTTCTACCCCTACTTGGACACCTTGCCCGGCATCGCGCACATCCAGGTCTACGCCACCAAGCCGGGCATCATTGAAACAGCGAACGAGATCGAAGGCGTGGTGGTGAAGGGCGTGGGTAGCGATCACGATTGGTCGTTCCTGCGCTCCAACTTGGTGGAAGGTACCGTGCCGATGATCCGGGCTAATGGGCAGGACAGTATTGCGAAGAACAACGGCCGCACCAATGACCTGCTCCTGAGCCGATGGATGAGCGAGCGCCTCGGCATCGGCGTTGGCGACACGATCACTGTCTATCTGGTGAAAGGACGCGAGGACATCCGGCCCAGGAAGTTCATTGTGTGCGGCATTTACCAGACCGGGTTGGAGCAGTTGGATCAGCAGGTGGTGTTCATCGACATCGCGCATCTGCAGCGGTTCAGTGGATGGGGCCTACAGGCGGAGATCCTGGTGAACGATAGCGTGGCCAACGGCAGGGTACGCGTTGAAGGAATGGCCTTCGGTGGCGACAAGTCATATACCTACGATTGGCCGGGCACAGCCTTGGAAGGCGCCGGACCCCACTGGATCGATCTTTCGCCGCCAATGGATGGATCGGTGGACCAGCTGCTCCGGCGCGACACAACCTTGACGTTGGTGGTGCACGATGACGCGGGCACGCTGCCCGATACGGCATGGGTGCGCCTGACACCGGATAGCTCGCATTTCTGGACCGACAGTCGTGGTTCGCACGTGGAAGTGGCCCACATCACCGTTGCGCGTGGTGGTAGTGGTGGCAGTCATCGGCTGTACACAGGGGGCTTTGAAGTGGCGTTGGAACGATATGAGGACCTGATGGCCATGGACGATGCGATCTACCGCGATCATCTTGGCTACGGCTTGCGGACCATCAGTGTACGCCAACGCTTCCCGGAAATGTTCGCTTGGCTGGACCTGCTGGACACCAACGTCTGGGTGGTGATCGTGCTGATGACCATCGTGGCGATCATCAACATGACCAGTGCGCTGATCATCATCATCCTGGAGCGGACGACCATGATCGGCGTGCTGAAATCGCTGGGTAGCACCAATGGGAACATCCGCCGCATCTTCTTGATCGACGCCGCTTACATACTGGGTATCGGCATCCTGTTGGGCGATCTGCTTGGGGTGGGTCTCTGCCTGCTGCAACGCTGGACCGGTCTCGTAACGCTGAACATGGATGTCTACTACGTGCATGCCGTTCCGGTGTCGCTGGACCCGATGCCCATCCTGGCGCTCAACATCGGCGTATTGCTGGTTTGCATGGCAGCACTGATCCTGCCGAGCATGTTGGTCACACGGATCGCCCCGGTGCGTGCGATCCGTTACGCATAAGGGCTGACGAGCTCAAGCTGGGAGCACCCCTCCGGCCACCCCTACATTCGCCCGATCACAGACCTATGAAGATCCACGACAATATCCTCAGCACGATCGGCAACACACCGTTGGTGCGCATCAATAGACTGACAAAAGATGTGGGTGCGACGGTACTGGCCAAGGTGGAGACCTTCAACCCCGGCAACTCGATCAAGGACCGCATGGCGATCAAGATGATCGAGGACGCTGAACGGGACGGACGCTTGAAACCGGGAGGCACCATCATCGAGGGCACCAGCGGCAACACGGGGATGGGCCTGGCCATCGGCGCCATCATCAAAGGCTACAAATGCATCTTCACCACGACCGACAAACAGAGCAAGGAAAAAGTGGATGCGCTGCGCGCGTTCGGCGCGGAAGTGATCGTATGCCCGACCAACGTCGATCCCGAGGACCCGCGCAGCTATTACAGCGTCAGCTCCCGTCTGGTGAACGAAACGCCCAATAGCTGGAAGGCGAACCAGTACGACAACCCCAGCAACGCGCAAGCGCATTACGAAAGCACGGGGCCGGAGATCTGGGAGCAGACGGGCGGGAAGGTGGATCACCTCGTTGTGGGCGTGGGCACCGGCGGCACGATCTGTGGCGTTGCGAAATTCCTGAAGGAGAAGAACCCGACGCTCAAGGTGTGGGGCATCGACACGTACGGCTCCGTTTTCAAGAAACTGAAGGAAACGGGGATTTTCGACAAGAACGAGATCTACCCGTACATCACCGAAGGCATCGGCGAGGACTTCGTTCCGCAGAACGTGAACATGGACCTCATCGACCACTTCGAGAAAGTGACGGATCGCGATGCGGCGATCATGACGCGGCGCATCGTTCGTGAGGAAGGCATCTTCGTCGGTAACAGTGCTGGAAGCGCCATGGCTGGCCTGCTGCAATTGAAGGATAACTTCAAGAAAGGCGAAGTGGTGGTGGTGATCTTCCACGACCACGGCTCGCGTTACGTGGGCAAGATGTTCAACGATGACTGGATGCGCGAGCGCGGTTTCCTCGTGGAGGAAAAACCCACGGCCGGTGACCTGTTGAAAGGCAGAGATCTATCGCTCGTGAGCGTGGAAGCCGACGAACCAGTGCTGTTGGCCATCGACCGGATGCGCAAGCACAACATCGACCAACTGCCTGTGATGGACAGCGGCAAACCCGTGGGAACCATCACCGACGCGCGTCTGTTCGATGCGATCCTCGAGGACGCCGAGGTGCGCCACCAGAAAACCCGCGTGGTAATGGGTCCGGCGTTGCCCGTGATGGATCCCGGAGCGACCTTGGAGGAGATCGCGAAGAAGCTGGGCAATGGCAGCCCTGCCGTTCTGGTGAAGATGAAGCAAGGCTTCGGGATCATCACCAAGCAGGACATCATCGGGAAGCTCAAGTGATCGGGCGCTCGCTGTTCGACCAGATGGGGCGCACGATGTTGGTCCCTGACCGGCCGCAGCGCATCATTTCCCTCGTTCCTTCCCAGACCGAACTGCTGTACGACCTCGGCCTGGGTGAACGCGTGGTCGGTATCACCAAGTTCTGCATTCACCCGGAAACGTGGTTCAAGACCAAGCACCGGGTGGGCGGAACGAAGAAGGTGGACATGTCCAAAGTCCGAGCGCTGAAACCCGACCTCATCATCGGCAACAAGGAGGAGAACGAACGGAAAGACATCCATGCCTTGGCTGAGGAATTCCCGGTGTGGATGAGCGATGTGCGCGACCTGTCCGGCGCATTGGACATGATCCACCGCATCGGCGAACTCACCGTAACAGACGCCAGGGCGAAAGACCTGGCGCTGAACATTGAGCAGAGATTCAGCGAGCTGCGCCCGCTGGAACCCACGCTCACAGCCGCCTATTTCATCTGGCGCGAACCGTTCATGACCGCAGGATATGCCACGTTCGTGAATGATATGTTACAGCGCTGTGGCTTGGTGAACGTGTTCGACGACGGCGACGCGCGCTATCCGGAGATCACCCCGAGGGAAGTGGCCGAAGCCGATCCGGATGTGATCCTGCTTTCCTCCGAGCCTTATCCGTTCAAGGAGAAGCACATAGCCGAACTGAACATGATCTGTCCGGGCACCCCCGTGCGCTTGGTAGACGGCGAACTCTTCAGCTGGTATGGCAGCCGCTTGTTGCAGGCACCCGCTTACTTCAAGGGTCTGCTCGCCTCACTATCGGCCTGATCCGGCGGTTGGCCGCACGTACTTTCGCCCGGCCCATCGCCGATGTTGCGCGCCTGCTCCTTTGCCTTCCTGCTACTTCTCGCGCTGGGCGCGGGTGCACAGCGCGTGGGCATCGTCCTCAGTGGTGGCGGCGCGGTTGGCATGGTGCATATCGGGGTGCTGAAGGCGCTGGAGGAAAACAACATCCCCATCGATTGCATTGCCGGCAGCAGCATGGGCGCGTTGGTGGGGGGCATGTACGCAGCCGGCTACTCGCCGCACGCGATCGATTCGATCTTCAATACCGAGCTGAACGGTATTATGGCGGCAGGCGGAATTGAAGAACGCTACACATACTACTTCAAGCAGGACGCGCCCGATGCTTCGCTGGTAACCGTGAAGCTTGACCTGGATACCACCATCCAGCTGAGCTTGCCCACGAATCTGCGCAGTCCGGTGCTCATCGATTTCGAGCAAATGCGATCGTTCGCACCGGCCAGCGCCGCAGCGGGCTACAACATGGACAGCCTTTTCGTGCCCTTCCGCTGTGTGGCGAGCGACATCACGGCGAACCGGCCGGTCGTCTTCACCAAGGGCGATCTGGCCCAAGCCATTCGCGCCAGCATGAGCTACCCGTTCTACTTCAAACCCATCCGCGTGGACGGGCACCTGATGATGGATGGCGGGTTGTTCAACAACTTCCCCAGCGACGTGCTCTACGATGCCTTCCTACCGGACGTGATCATCGGCAGTAACGTGGGCCTCAATGGCGCACCGCCCAGCGAGGACGACCTGATGAGCCAGTTGCGCGCCATGATGCAGCAGCAGACCGACTACACCATACCGTGCGAGCACAGTGTGATCGTGCAACCCCAGACTTCCACCACGATCTTCGACTTCAGCGATCCGCAGCAGACCATATTGGATGGATACAATGCCGCAATGGCGCGCATGCCCGAGATCAAGGCGATCATCCAGGAATACCGGAGCAAGCGGGAGATCAACGCCCGCCGCGCACAATGGACGGCCCGGCTCCGCGAGCCGGTTTTCGGGGAGGTACACATCCAAGGCCTCACCAAGCAACAATCATTGTATGTGGAGCGCACGCTCTTGGGCCGCAGGCCGGAGCCTTTGACAACCGCCGAATTGAAACCGCGCTACTTCCGGCTATATGCGGATTACAATGTGGCCGGTCTTCACCCCAAGGCCACCTACAATGCGCAGAACGGCAACTACGACCTGGATCTTCTGGTGAAGCGCGAAAAGGACCTGGACGTGCGCTTCGGGGGCATCTTCAGCAGCAGGCCCATCAACACTGGAATGGTCGGTGTGCGCTACAACATTTTCGGGCGCAGCAGTGCGCGGCTGGAAGCCCTCTCCTACTTCGGCAAATTCTACGCGGCGGGCCAGGCGAAGGTGCGCGTGGACCTGAGCACACGTGCGCCGATCTACCTGGAACCGGTTTTCACGCTGCAGCGCTGGGACCACTTCAGCAGCTTCACAACCTTCTTCGATGAAGTGCGGCCCAGCTACATCGTTCTCCGCGAAGGATGGGGCGGCATCAATGCGGGCTTGAGCGTGGGCAACAAAGGCCTGCTGCGTTACGACTTCAAATATGTGCAGAGCCGCGACAGCTACTACCAAACCCTCGAGTGGAGCGCGACCGACACAGCCGATGTCACCGAGTTCTACCACGTGAGCACGGGCTTGATGGTCGAACGCAATAGCCTCAACCGGAAGCAGCACCCCAATGCTGGTGAATGTTTGAAGGTTGAACTACGCTACACCGGCGGTGATGAAGTGACCACGCCGGGCACAGTGGGCAACGGCTCGCGCCTGCCGATCAATGATCACCATGAGTGGCTCACTGCGAAAGTCACGTTGGACAAGTACTTCGTAGCGAGCAAGACCTTCCGTCTCGGTTTCCTGTTGGAAGGTGTGTACAGCGGCTATCCCTTCTTCAGCAACTACACGGCCACGATCGCGCGCGCACCGGTGTTCCAACCCACACCCGAGAGCCGCACCTACTTCCTCGAGAACTTCCGCGCAAGCCAGTATGCGGCCGGTGGCCTGCGTTCCATCATCGCCCTTTCGAAGAACAGGGTCGACCTGCGGCTGGAGGGTTATGTGTTCCAGCCATATGCCAGCATCGAACGCGAACAATTGGACCAGCCTACCGAAGGCACGCCGGTGAGCAAGCAGTATTACCTGGCGAGCGGCTCGCTCATTTACCAAAGCCCTATCGGCCCGATCTGGTTCAACACGAGCTACATCGATGGCTTGGAACAACCATGGGCCGTGAGCCTGAACTTCGGCTACGTGATCTTCGCGCAGCGTGCGCAGGAGTGAACGGTGCACTGGACCGACCCCGAATGCGAACGCCCGCCTCCGTTGCCGGAAGCGGGCGTTCGACCTTCATCACCACCGCCCTTTACTCGATCACCAACCGTTGCACATGCAACGTATTGCCGATCGTGATGTTCACCATGTAGAGGCCTTTCGCAATGTCCCTGTCGAAGGAGAGCAGGGTGTTCAGTTCTTCTGCCCCATCGGTTGCAATGGTCTTGGCCAGCACGCGCTTTCCGTAGAGGTCGAAGATGTCCACCATGACTTCCGAAGCATCGGCCGTGAGACCGTTCAGTTCCAGCTGCACGCGGCCATCGCGAGCGGGATTAGGCCACAACACCACCTGCATCTCTTCGGCTTGCACGTTGTTCTGCCCGCCGCCACCGTTGAAGGCCCCGAAGCCACTGCATGGGCTTGGCGGGTTGTTGGTGATCTCCACCTCGCAGGAATGGCCCCAAGCGCACCACGTGGTGCCACCGTCGAAGCTCACACGGACACGTACATCATAGGTGTTGGTACCGCACAGCAATGGGTTGGTCATCCAGTTGCCCAACACCACGGTGTACTGACCCACCGCAGGCGATATCATGCGCAGGTAGTTCTCCGAAAGCATGCTGAACTCGTACTGGTACTTGTTTGCACCGGAAACCAGGTTGGGCCACAGCTTGCTTGCGTTACCTGAACCGCCCACCACCTTGCCCGTTGCGCCACAACTCAGGGTCGTACCGGCGTGCAACGGATTGTTGTCCAGTTGCGTGGTGGGACAGGTGTTCGGGGTGCTCAGCATCTTCATGCGGCACGCAGGTCCGAATTCCGCGTATAGGCCGTTCACCATGCTACGCACCCGTACGTTCAACAGCACATCCGCTGGAACCGGTGCGGTGATGATGCTGCTCAACTTCAGGTGAGCGCAAGCATTTGCACCAGGAGCTCCACCGGCACCGGGTGCTGCATGGCTTTTGAAGATCCGACGGCTGTATGTTCCATCCGGGTCGAGCAGCCAGAACTGATAACCGTCATCCGATTGGTTGCCGGTGCCGTATGCGTTCACCACTCCGGTGTTCGGGCTGGCAACGATCACGCTCGTGGGATCCAGGTCTTCGCGGTCGCATGTATACACGGTCAACTTGTCCTGGCCAATGGGCACACAGAAACCGAGAGGCGAGGAACTCACGTAGTTGAACTGGCCATCGTTCGCATTGTCGATGATGCGATCGCCACCGGCCGTGCGCAGCAGATAGCCGCCGGTGGTCATACCGTCGCCGAAGGAGTCGAACACGTTGAGCACGTAGCAGCCAGGCACCAAACAACAGGACACACTGATGGATGTGTTGTTCGCGTACGTGTTACCCGAGCAAACCACGAACGGCGAACTGTCGTCCTTGATCTCCCAGCTGGTTTGGGCGCCAGCACCATCGGTGTGGAGTTCCACCACTACGTTCTCAGTGCAGGGAACAACCGTACCGGCACACACGCACGCACCGTTCATCAGGTCATTCACCGTGAACGGATCGCCGTCATCGCAGCCCATGCCGGGCTCAGGTGCTCCGGGGCACACATCCAACGGATCGCAAACACCATCGTTGTCAGTGTCGCCAGCTGGAACGCCAGCGCAACCGCAAGCGAGGGTCACCTTGTCGTTGACCGTGCATGGGTCATTGTCATTGCAAGGTGAGTTAGGTTCAGGACCGCCGAGGCAGAGATCATCGTCGTTCGCAACGTAGCCCACGGGTTGGGAACAAGCGAGCAAGGAACTGTTCGGGTCCCCGGCACCATCATTGTCAGCGTCGGCATACCAAAGTGTGGCAGCGATCTCCGTCACGTCCACGGTTGCGCTTGAGTTCGCGCATGGAGCCAGCCCGGCAATTGCGTAGGTATATGTGGTGGCGGTGTTCGTGCCCGGGGTATAAGTTCCGAGATAGCCACCGCTCAGGCCTGCTGGCGTCCAAGTTCCACCTGTCTGCGCGGATACACCGAGCAAGTCGTACAGGTTCACCGGGGCATCAACACTGCAGAGCGTGATCGAGCTGCTCGTTCCAGCGTTCACCGCCGGGTTCACCGTCACCGCCACGGTAGCGGTCGAGTTGGCACAAGGCGATATACCGGTCCTTGTGTAAGTGTAGG
>JBATMK010000017.1:0-24096 GCA_049289815.1 Flavobacteriales bacterium | reverse complement strand
AGGTTGGCCAGGCCCAAGGACCACAGGGCCATGTTCGCGCGGCCCACTCCACGGAACGACGCATTGATCGCGAAGAGCAACATGATGATGACGTTGCTGGCCATCATCAACCGCGCATAGCCGGAGCCTTCGGCGATCACGCCCGGCTCGGCGCCCATGAGGCCGAGCAGTTGCGGGGCGAAAATGGTTCCCGGTACGGCCAGGATCAAGCCGATGACGAAGGCGACCAACACACCTTGGGCAGCGCCGGTCCTGGCGCCTTCCTTGTCCTTCTCCCCGGTGCGTCGTGCCACCAATGCGGTTGCGCCCATGCCCAGGCCCCATGCCAGCGAGTAGGTGATCACGAGCATGCTCTCGGTGATGCCCACGGTGCTCGTTGCGTTCTCGCCCACGCGACTTACGAAGAAGATGTCCACGATGGCGAAGAGCGCCTCCATGCCCATTTCCAGGATCATCGGGATGCTCAGCAACACGATCGCGCGCCGCATGCCCATGGCGGTGTAGTCCCGCTCGGTATCGCGCAGGGCTTCGCGGATCAATTGGACAAGTCGCAGCATCGGGGCGGCGAATGTAGCCGCAGCCCACGCGACGTTGTTGATGATCGGTGGGCCCATGGCTTGAAGCAGCCGGAACCCCGGGCAAGTTTTGTGTCATGCTACACGCCATCCCTTCGGCAACATGCGCTGCACTGTTGCTTGCGAGCACTGGTGCCTTTGCGCAGAACGTATTGCAGCGCACACTGAACGCCGATACGATGCCCAATCTGTTGCCCGACGGGGGCTTCGAGCAGCACGAGCGATTGTACTGTGCATGGACGCAGGAAGCGGAGAAGTTCAGCAAGAACATGACCTGGTGGGACAGTCCCACGGAAACCACGCCCGATCTCTTCGACACGGGCAATGATGCCAGTTGCTGGGGCCACCCGGGCAAGCGCACCAACGGCAAGGCCAGCCCGCACGGCGGCACCAGCATGATCGGGATCAAGATCTGGGGCAAGGGCAACACGCCTACGTTCTGGCACGAGTACGTGCAGACCGAACTACCGCAGCCGCTCGAAGCGGGCAAGCGCTACATCGCCGAGTTCTGGGTGATGCGCGCGAGTTTCTGCAACGAGGCCAGCAACAACATCGGCATGCTGGTGACCAATACACCGGTGAAGACCCGCGATTGCCTACCACTGTACTACACCCCCACGATCAACGAACGCGATGTGATGAAGCGCACCGGTTGGAAAAAGGTGAGCGGTGCGTTCGATGCCAAGGGTGATGAACTGTACATCATGATCGGCAATTTCTACAGCGATGGGCGCACGGCGCACGAGCGGCAGCCGGAGGGCGAACGTGGGGCCTACTACTTCATCGACGATGTGAACATCCGCATCGCGCCGCCGGGTACGCCGCTCACGGACAGGCCGGAGGAGAGCATCCCGCCGCCACCGAAGAAGAAGGTGGAGGACCACGTAAGCACGAATGAGGTCGCGATCCTGGAGGTGGAACCCGAAGTGGGCCGCATCATCCGGCTGGACAACATCTTCTTCGACTTCGACAAAAGCGTGCTGAAGCCTGAGAGCGAAACCGAACTGAACACCGTGGTTGAACTGCTCACGGACTATCCGTTCATGCGGATCGAGATCAGCGCGCATACCGACGACCAAGGCACCGACGACTACAACAACAAACTCTCGCAGGCCCGTGCCAAGGCCGTTGTCGACTACCTCGTTGCCAAGAAGGTGGACATGTCCCGTCTGATCGCGAAGGGCTATGGCGAGACCAAGCCCATTGCCAGCAATGCCGATGAACCGGGGCGTGCGCTCAACCGGCGCGTGGAGTTCACTGTGTTGGAGCGGTAGGCCAATGGCTTAACGCAGCCTATCACTTAAGATCGAAGGCGCACTTGTGCGGCAGGCTCTGCGCGTGCTCGTCCCCCTTTGAAGGGGGTAGGGGGATGGCGAGTAGGCTGTTGGGCTCTAGATTACTTCGATGCACAACCACTACAACAAGCGCCTCAAGCCCTTTGCCCGCGAGCATCGCAGCGTGAGCACCAAGGCGGAAGTACGGTTGTGGTGCGAACTGCTGAAGGATCGGCACATGTTAGGGTATCCGTTTCTCCGCCAGCGCCCGATCGATGGTTTCACTGCTGACTTCTTCTGCAAGGAGTTGAAGCTCGTGGTGGAAGTGGATGGCGCAACGCACGAGGAAGACGGTGCTGCGTTGCGTGACTTCCACCGCGATATTCGACTTGCTGAGCTGGGATACACAACGCTGCGGTTCTCGGATGAGGATGTGAAGGAGCGGTTGGGCGAGGTGGATGCTGAGTTGCGGAAGTGGATACGAGAGAATGCGGTTGCCAGTGCTAAGTCAAGACCTGGGCGTTCGTTAAGAAGACGCAGTGGTTGAACGAAGACGTGCCCATCCCCCTGCCCCCTTCGAAGGGGGACGAGTAAAGGGATGGAACGACTCAACTGCTCACCGCACCAATGTCACATGCCCCACCCAGTCGCGCTCGTCGCCTTCGGCGCTCATGATCACCTTCCAGACGTACACATCGATCGGACTTTCCTGGCCGTTGAAAGTGCCGTCCCATTCCGCGTTGCGGTCGTAGGTGTCGAAGAAGAGCTGGCCCCAGCGATCGAAGATCATGAAATGGTATACCCATCGCCCATCGTCGAAGCCGACCATGATCGGGCGGAAACCATCGTTCAGGCCATCGCCATCAGGGGTGAAGGTGTTCGGTACATAAGCGTTCACATCGGCCGGCACAACGATGACCTTGCACACGGTATCGGGGCACTGCAGCTCGTTCACCGCGACGAGGCAGATCACGAATGCATCGCCGTCGGCGGGGAACAGGTGCACCGGTTCGAAGTCGGTGGAAGTCTCATTGTCGCCGAAGTCCCACCACCACGAGATGCTTTCGGTGCTGAGGTTGTTGAACTGTAGCGCGTTGTCGATGCTCAACAAAGTGTCGTAGCTGAAAGCGGCCACGGGCGTGGGGTTCACGATCATGCCATCGTCCACGATCAATGTATCTGTGCAGCCACCGGCTCCCTGCACGATCAATGTGATGTCATAGGCACCGGGCAATATATAGGTGTATACGGGATCCTCGTCGGTGCTTGTGCCACCGTCTCCGAAGTACCACTGCCAGATGCTGTTGTTCTGGCTGTTGTCGGTGAACTGCACCGGATACGTGGCGCAAGCGGGGTTCGGCAGCACAGTGTAATCGGCCACTGGTGTGGGGTACACGGTGAAGTCAGCCGTGGTGGTATCGGTGCACCCGTATTGGTTCTCGGCTACCAGTTCAATGGTGTAGGTGCCCGGTTGTGCGTAGGTACCCACTGGATCGTTGAGCGCAGTCGTTTGCCCGTTGCCGAGGTCCCATTCGAACCCGATGGCGCCGGTGCTGTTGTTGTCGAACTGCACATCGGCAGGTGAGATGCAGCTCTGGCCTGGTGCGAAGGTGAAGGCCGCATCGGGGATCGGATACACGTTCACTTGTGTGTATCCTGTATCGCTGCATCCGCTCAGGTTCTCCGCGATCAGTTGCACCAGGTACACCCCATCGCTCGCGTAGGTATGTGAGGGCGCCTGCAAGCCGCTCGTATTGCCATCATCGAAGTCCCAAGTGTAGAAGACCGCGTTGGTGGTGGCGTTGGTGAACTGCACGTCCAGGGGCACACAGCCGAACTGCGGCAGCACGCCGATGCTCACTACCGGACTCGTGATCACGGTCACCGGCACGATCACGCTGTCCACGCAACCGTTCAATTGGGAAGTGGCCGTAAGCATCACCGGATAGATGCCACTCGTGGTGTACGCGTGCATCGGATCAGTGAGCCCGCTGCCGTTGCCATCGCCGAAATCCCAGATGTAGTTGGCCGAATTCTGGCTGGTGTTCGTGAACTGGAACGGCACGTTCACACACACGCTGTCGGGCGCATAGGTGAAGCCGACGATGGGCTGCGCGAATACGGTGACCGTGGCATAAGCCGTATCGAAGCTGCATCCGTTGTTCGCATAAAGCGTAACGGTGAAGGTGGTGTCGTTCGCCCCGGCGAAGAAGGTGTGGCTGGGATCCTGGATCGCGCTCACGTTGCCATCGCCGAAATCCCAACTGGTGAACGTGGCGCCGCTGGTGAACTGGGTGAAGTTGACCGTGAGGGGCGAGCAGCCGACGGCCGGATCCGTATTGAAAAAGGCGGTCACGGTATTCGGCATCACGGTCACTTGCTGGCTGATCGTGTCGCTACCGCATTCGTTCACGACGATGAGCGTGATGGTGTACGTGGTCGGAACGGTGTCGGTGAAATAGGTATGCGTGAACAGTGCAGCGCTCGTTGTTCCGGTACTGCCATCGCCGAAATCCCAGAAGTACGTGTCGGGCAGGCCATAGCTGATGTTGGCGATCACGGGCATGAAGGGAGAGCAGCCCTGGCTGTAATCCGTACCGAACAATGCTGTTGGGGCGGGCATCACCTGCACGCTGTCAACGGCATCCACGCTGCCGCAAACGTTGGTGGCCGTAAGCGTGATGGCGTACGTGGTGTCGGCAATGATGCCCTGCTGGAAAGTCACGGGAACGGGGAACTGGCCCGTTGTGCTCGATCCATTGCCGAAGTCCCAGTTGAAGCCGGTGATGTTGCCTGTGCTTGTATTGGTGAAGTCTACCGTGAGCGGACCGCAACCACTGTCAGGCGCGAGGGTGAAGCTTGGGTAGGGCGGTTCCCAGACGTCGATCACGGTGCTCGTGGTGTCATCACAGCCAGCACCGGTGCTGGCAATGAGCGTGATGGTATACTGCCCCAGCGCTGAATACGTGTGTTGTGGGTTCTGGAAACCGCTGGTACCGGTATCGCCGAAGTCCCAGTCCCAGCCGGTCGCACCAACGCTGATATCGGTGAATTGGAATGGCACATTGAGGCATGCGATCGGGGCCGTGGTGAATGCCGCCACCGGCAACGCGTTCACGGTAGCAAGGCTTGCCGTGCTGTTGGTACAGCCGTTCGCATCGGTATAGCTATAGGTGATGTTGAAGATGCCCGCGCCGGCCAGGGCAGGATCGAATGTGCCCAGCAATGGATCCACGATGCCAGCACCGCTCCATGTTCCACCAACGGGGTTGGCGATCATCGTTTGCAACCCGCCGTCGACGCAGGCCGTGGGCGTGCTGGTGATCGCGACCTGCGGTAATTGGTGAACGGTCACCGTCATCTGGTCGCTGGTGAGACAGGTCAGCGTTCCCACGGAGTAGGTCAGCACGTAAACGCCGGCCACGCTGGGATCGAACGTACCCGTGGGGCTCACCAGCGGTGTACCGGTCCAGGTACCACCAGCCGGAGCACCAGCGAGCTGGAACGGCGGGGTGCCGACGCAGACGTCCACATCAGCACCGGCGGTGGCGGGGTTCACGATGGGCACCACCTCCACTTGCAGGTTGTCGGTATTGGTGCAGCCGTTGGGATCGGTGTAGGTATAGGTGAGGATGAAGGTGCCAACACCATTGGGTGTGAACTGGCCGCCAGCGCTGACGAGCACGCTTCCGCTCCAAGCACCACCCACAGGGGAGAAGCCGGTAAGCTGTTGCGGGAAGGGCTGATCGCAGAAGACCACCGGTGGTCCGGCATCCACGATCGGCAACGGGTTCACGGTGAGGGTGACGGTATTGCTGTTGCTGCAACCGATCGGGCTGGTGTAGGCGTACGTGAGCGTGTGCGCACCCAAGCCGGCAGCGGCTGGATCGAAGAGACCACCTGGGCTGACACCGGTGCCGCTCCATGTGCCGCCCACGGGTGTGCCGTTCTGTTGCACAGGTGCGTCATCGATGCAATAGCTGGCGGGGGGGCCGGCATTCACTGTCGGTGGCGGATCCACGGTTACCACCATCTGGTCGCTCGTAAGGCAGCTGCCGTTGCCGATCGTGTAGGTGAGGATGTAGGTGCCGGCCACGCTCGGTGTGAACGTGCCGTTGGGTGCGACGTAGATGCTGCCGCTCCATGTTCCGCCCGGTGGCGCGGAAGCCAATCCGAACGAGGGATCTCCTTCGCATACATGTTCATCGGGTCCCGCGTTCGCGGGGTTCAGGATGGCGATCACCGTTACCACCGTGCTATCGATACCGCTACAACCGTTCGGGTCGCTATAGCTGTAATACACGGTGAACACACCGACCCCACTTCCACCGAAACTTCCCCCGGGAGTAATGAAGGGCCCGGTCCACACACCACCGACCGGCGCAGCGCCGGTAAGCGTGGTGGGGATCGGTTGATCGCACAGGTTCCACGGACCGCCGGCATCCACCACAGGCAGGTTGTACAGCGTGGCGATCACTTGATCCGATGCAGTGCAAGAGTTCGCGTTCGTGTACGTGTAGGTCAGCACGTTCGCGCCAGCGCCTGCACCTGCGGGATCCCATTGCGTGCCGGTAACGCCGCTGCCGCTCCATGTTCCTCCGGCCGGCGCGCCCACCAGGTTCACCACGGGATCATTGCTGCATGCGTCGAAGTCAACGCCTGCGTTCACCACCGGCAGTGGGCTCACGGTCACGGTCATCACGTCGCTCGTCTGGCATGTTGCAATACCAACGGTATAGGTGAGGTTGAAGCTGCCGGCAACGGTAGGCGTGAAGAGGCCACCGGATGTGACACCGCTACCGGTCCAGGTTCCACCCGGTGGGATCAGTGGCAACTGTAGAGCTGGATCACCGACACACAAGGTTTCGTTGGGACCCGCGTTCGCGGGTGGCCCCAGCGGATCAACGGTCACCGTGATCTGGTCGCTGCCGACACAACCGTTCGCATCGGTGTAGGTGTATGTGAGCGTGAAGTTGCCCGTCCCGTTCGGTGTGAACACACCGCCTGTGGTCACGTTCGGGTTGCCGCTCCAAACACCACCCGCAGGTGAGAAGCCCAGCAGGTTGTAGGGGATGGGTTGATCGCACAGCGTCACGTTCGGTCCGGCGTTCACCACCGGCAACGGGTTGACCGTTACTGTTGTCGTTGCCGTTCCCGGACAGCCACCACCCGGTGTTGCTGTAACGGTATACACCGTGGTGCTGCCCGGTGTTACCGTGATGCTCGCGCCGGATCCCGCCGGATTGCCGTTCGCCGTCCAGGTGTAGTTGCTGCTGCCGTTCGCGGTGAGCGTTACGGATGCCCCGGCACAGAGGCTCGGGTTGCTCGGTACGATGTTCACCGCTGGAGCATTGTTCACCGTTACGACAACCGTACTGCTCGGTCCTGCGCAACCGCCTATGCTGGCCGTCACCACATAGTTTCCCGCCTGTCCCACGGTGATGTTGGTGATGCTGGGATCCTCCAGGTTGCTGCTCCATCCACCCGGACCTGTCCAACTGTACGTGGCACCGGGGATGGTGTTCGATGTAAGGTTCAACGTCTGTCCTGCACACAGAGTAATGGGTCCGTTCACCGTGGGCGCCGGTGGGATGGGATTCACCGTAAGCGGCTCACTATCGCTGGCCGTGCCACAGGAATTCGTTGCACTGGCAGTTACCGTGAAGCTGCCGCCTATGTTGTAAGTGATGCTGCCGGGGTTCTGCGATGATGACGAAGCAGGAACGCCGCCGGTGAACGTCCATGCGTAGGTGGTGATCGGATTACCGCATGGCGAGAAAGTGGCCGAAGGCGAAACGCTTTGCCCGGCACAGATCGTCGCCAAGGGGTTCACTATGACCTGTGGTGGAGAGCCCACTGTGATCGTATGCGAAACCGGGAACGTGCCGCATGAATTGATCGCTTGCAATGTGACCGTGTAGTCACCCGGGCTGGTGAAGGTGAACTGCGGTTCGAAGCTGGCAGCCGATGTTCCGCCGCTGTAGCTCCACGTACCCGCTCCACCGCATGGCGCACCGTTGAACACCACCGACCATTGGTATAGCGTAAGGCAACTGTTGAGGCTGGTGCTGGTGTTGTCAACGGTGCTCACCAACGGCGCGCAGCCGGTGTTGGGCAACAGCGTGAAGGCGGGTACCGGCGGGCTTTCGATGCACACGTTCTGCGTCACTGTGTCCCCACCGCACGAGTTGCCGGAGATCAACGTGATCGCGTATTGCCCCGGCACGTTGAAGTTGATGCCCAGGCTCTGGCTGCCGCTGAGCCAACTGCTCGGATCGTAGGTGGGCCCAACGAACCCGTTGTCGTTCCCCAACGCGCCGCTGCTGATCGTCCAACCGGCGGCGGGAAGTATGGTCCACAGCAATGCGGGTGTCAGATCACAGACAGCACCTTGTATCTCGTTACCGGTGCTCGTGCTCGTGAAGGTCACCGTGCTGTTCACGCAGGCCGTATCGTTCGGGCTGATCACGAACCCGCTTTGTCCGGCCAGGCTCACCGTTATGGGGAGGATCGTGGAGCCGCTGGTACCGCAAGGGTTCTCGATCAGCATGTTGGCCGAGAAACTGTTCTGGTACGTGTTGAGGCCATCGGTACTGGTTGTGCCGCAACTGCCGATGGAAAAGGTGTGGGTGATGGATGCCGGAGGTGGATGGCTGTACACGATGGGTGGTGTGCCATCGTTGAAGTTGATCGTATAGATGGTGCCGGGTGTATTGCTGGCCCACCCCACTATGGGGAAGGTGAGCGTAAGCGGACCACAACCGTTGGTGCTGCCCGGGTTCACCAAAGCACCGGCAGGGTTGGTGCCCAGGAACACGCTATAGGTCTGCACATCGTCACAACCGTTCCCCTGTGTGATGGTGTACGTGATGGTGTAGATCCCTTGCCCGTAAGTGTGCGACTGCGTCGGCCAGGTAGCACCTGTTACCACATAATCCGGCGCCGCATCACCCCAATCAATGGTGTGCGTTGAGCCCGCGGTCGCCGCTCCGCCGAAATCGAATTGGAAAGAGGACGTTGGGTTCGCCGAGCATTTGTAGAATGTGGGGACGCCATTGAAAACCGTGAAGAACGCGTTGCCGCTTGTCAGCGTGGCGTTGGCCGTGGGCAGTACCGTGATGGTGATGTTGTCCGTGCACACATCGCCATTGCCGTCGGTGACCGTAAGCGTGTACACGGTGGTGACAGTGGCGGTGCAAACCGGGTTGGCGATGTTCGGGTTGCTGAGGCCCGTTGCTGGCGACCACAAAAACGAGTACGGTGCCTGGCCGCCGTTCGCGGTACCGTTCAGCTGTTGGGGACCGCCTGCACAGATGGTGAAGCTGGGAGGCCCTGCGTTCGCCGTGCACTGCGCATGGACCACATCGTTCGCCGCAAGCGCTACTGCACAGGACAAAAGGAAGGGTAGGGGTCTCCTCATACGGCGGGGGCCAAGTATCAACGTGTAAAAGTACCGGGCACCAGCACGGCAATGCCGGGCCGTTCCGCCAAGGCGTCCACGGCGTCGTGTGGGATCAAGCGGCCTGGGGCGCGACCGGTCAGCCACGCATCTTTGCCGGCATGCGTGCCTATGACTCCCGTAACTGGCTCACGCCTGTGGTGCAATTCCACAAGGCCGACACCTTTCGCAAGCTGCTGCCATTTGTCCTCGGCGTTGGCGCCTTCAGCGCAGCCATTGCATGGATCGACCTTGAGTGGTTGGATCTGGGGGACGACTCGCGCGTGAAGAACCTGCCACTGATGCACAGCCTGCTGGGGGTTGTCATCGGCCTGTTGCTCGTGTTCCGCACGAACACCGCCTACGATCGCTGGTGGGAAGGCCGCAAGCTCTGGGGTTCCTTGGTGAACGTCAGCCGCAACCTTGCCGTGAAGATGGACGCCATCGTGGAACCTTCGGACAGGTCCACGCGCACCTACTTTGCCAAGTGCATCAGCATGTTCGCAAGGGAACTGCGCGGTCATCTATTGCAGGAAAGCACGCGGCTCGAACTCGATGCGGAACCGCATCCTGAGATCCCGGACTTCGATCGGAACAAGCATGTGCCAACCCAAGTGGCGAGCCTCATGCACCGCCGCGTGCAACGCCTCGCCTCAGAGAAACAACTGACCGACGGCCAATTGCTCGCGCTCACCAACGACATCAACCAGTTCCTCGATATCTGCGGCGCCTGTGAACGGATCAAGAACACGCCCATCCCATACAGCTACACCAGCTTCATCAAGAAGTTCATCGTCCTCTATGTTCTCACACTACCGTTGGGCTATGTCTTCAGCTTGGGATGGATAGCAGTGCCCGTGGTCATGTTCATCTTCTATGTGCTGGGCAGTTTGGAGATCATCGCCGAGGAGATCGAAGACCCCTTCGGCGAGGACAGCAACGACCTGCCTATGCAACGCCTGAGCGAAGTGATCGCACGGAACGCGCGTGAGACGTTGGAGTAGGACAGGGTGACCCGCGGGTCACTGCACTGTGAAACGCCCGGCCTGTACACAGGATCCATCCGGGGCGATCACTTGCAGGGCATAAGCACCGGGATCATATCCAGGCAGTACCAAACTCAAGGTGGCGGGCCCGCTTCCCAATTCGAAAGCCCTTTCGGCCACCAGCCTTCCCAAGGCATCCAACGCGCGCAAGTGCGTGGTGCCGGCCGTGCTCGAATACAGGTCGATGGATACCGCCCCGATGGCCGGGTTCGGATAGGGCAGCCCCGTTTGGAACACACTTCCGAAAGCAACCGCCACCGTGTTGGAATATGTGTATTGACCACTGGTGTTCACCTGCTTCAATCTGTAATAGTTCAAGCCGCGCAGCGGAGCTTCATCGGTATGCGCGTAGTCGGTGTGCATAGCTGAAGTACCAACTCCGTCCACTTGGGCGATCGGGGTGAAGGAGCTTCCATCGGCACTCCGTTCGATCGTGAAATGGTCGTTGTCCGATTCGCTGGCCGTTGCCCAACGCAAAGCCACTTGCGTCGCCAGCGCGTCGGCTTGGAAGTTCATCAGTTCAACGGGCAGGACCGTGCAATCAAGGCTGGCGCCATTGGTCAGTTGCCAGCTCAGGTCAAAGGCAAGGCCGCTCTGGCTCCAATTGCTGATGTACATGATGTAGATCTGCCCGGCGGTAACTGCCATGTCATTCACCCACTTATCACCCAATGCCGTTTCGGAGTTGTCCGGTGCCACGTAATTCATCCCTGTATTACCGGCAGGGGCGGCATAGGAGCAGCGCAATGGAGCACCGGGCGGAGGACAAACCGGGTTATTGGTGAAAGGACCCCAGATCGCGAAATCGTAATCGTCCGTCGGGTCCGTGGGTGCGATGGTCATGGCGATGTTCCCACCGGTGCTGGGGCTGAAGAAATACCAAGTGCCCTGTCTTTCCGCATTGCTCAAACAGCCTTGGTTGCCCAGATCAAGATCGGCCGAACAACCTGTGTTGGTGGTGTTATTGTTGAAGGCCAGGTCGTTGCAGATCGTGATGGCCCCAACGCAATCCTCCGGGGGAGCGGGCGTGGGTTGGCAATCGACCGTTTGGGTGAACACGATACCGGTGCCCGGGGTGGGTCCGTCGCTCCAGATGCAACCCGGCGTCAGGCTATAGCTGATCTCAGTAGGGAAGGGACTGTTCTCTGTGTATTGGACAACGAGCACATCGCCGATGTTCAGGCCGATCAACGCCGTGTTGTTGGTGCCGTTGGGAAGTGTGTAATTGGTGAACGCCCCCCCGTTGATACTGATGCCCACGGTGCTGCCATCCCAACCATCGCCGAAAGCGTCGAACATGTTCAGCGTGTAGATGCAATCCCCGGCCGGGGGAATGATGGTATGCAGGCAGATGGTGAAGCTGCCGGTAGCGCCCAGGTAGCCGAATACCCTTACGTAGTAGGTCAAGCCAGGCGTCAAACCCGAAACGCTCAAGTAGGGCATGGTGCCGGGACCGGAATCATCATCGCATCCTACTTCGTTGAAACCGGTGGAGCAGTTCGTTGCGGAGTACACCGCCACGATGGCATCCGTCATGGTGCCCGCACCGGTTTCCACAATGACCAGACCCGAAGCGGGTGCAACGAAGGAGAACCAGACATCACCACCGGAAACAACACCACAGCTCGGCGAACCTGGTACCGTTGTCAGGGTAGAACCAGTGCTCGTAAAGGACTGCATGACACAGGACGAGTTCACGGGCAGCCCGATGGATCCGCATGGGTCGTTGTTGGTCACCGGTGGTGGTGGTGCTGAGCATGCGATGGTCAAAGGGGCGCAGACCGTATTGTCGCTGCATGGATAAAGATCCAAGAGCACGCGCAGCGTGCCTGTGAACGTTGCGATCCAGTTCACCGATGATTGCAGGCTGAACAAGCCGCAGACGTTGCTGTCATCGTTGTACCCCATCACCGTTCCGCCGGGTTGTTGCCGCAACGTGATCTCCGTGTCGAACCCTGCCCCGCACGTACTGAAGGTGTAAGTGTTGCCCGAGACGACGTTCACCAAGGCATACTGTCCGCCCTGCACACAGGGCACCGTCATCGACCCCGGGCATGGTGGTGTGATGGCACCACCGGCAATGGCCACATTGTTGTTGGCGCACTGGGCAAAAGCAATACCCGGCAGCAAGGCTGCGAACAGGACCGTGGTCAAGTGTTTCACCGTGCTCACGTGCTATTGGTCGCTTAGGCCGCCGGTGATCCGCAAGTAGTCAGAAGGGTGGGCCGCCACCCAAGCCGCTTTCGCGGCCATGTAGTTCTGGTTGTCCAAGTTGCGATCACCGGTGTCGATATACACGGGGAATCCCACGGGCATGGGGTCCGAATTCTTCGCGATCCCAGCCGGAGGCAGTGGCGGGCTGATCACGGTGGCGGTGATCCCCACGCCGGCCAAGGCAGCTTGGATGTCTGATACCTGAACCGTCCCACGCGTTCCGACTTTCAACCGCAGCCGATCGGCATGCACTGAGAACCGGCTGTCCGGATCAAGCTGCCAGAGCATTTCCCTCGCCTGCTTCTCTTGTAGGATGTTCACCGCGACATCCGACTGCAGATGGACGATATGAATGTCCGGCCCTTGGGCGCGGACCATCGTCGGCAGGGCCAGCACAAAGAGAAGGAGCAGAAAAGTCGAAAGCCGAGTAACGATCCCCATGCGAGAATCCGGCATTGTAGGCCGGACCGTTGGCAATATAGGGAGGTAACGCCGGGCCCGGGGGATGGTTGCCTACCCGGTTATCAACGATTCGCCGTAGACGGGACCGGTCGAGTATTGAGGTCGAAAACGAGAGCTATTGAACAATGAACCTGCCGGCTTGCACTTCCGTACCGTCCTGGGCCCTGGCCGAAAGGAGGTAAGTGCCCGGGTCGAAGTCTTGGACCGGGACGCTCAGCAACCGTTCGCCTGCATCCACTGCCAGCGTGCTTGTGTATACCGAACGGCCGCTCGCATCATGCACAAACAGGGTGATCGTGCCACCGGACTTTACGTCAAGGTTCACGTTCACGGTTTCACCGGCGGGATTGGGGAAGGGCGTGCCAGCGACGATGGACACACCGAAACTCACGGCTTCCACTTGAGAGTAAGACGAACCTCCATCGAGGTCCACTTGCTTCAACCGATAATAGTTGATGCCTCGAACGGGGTGCTCATCGCTGAAGGCATACTCGATCGTGGTGTAGGAATCGCCGGCTCCGGCCACTTGGCCGATGGCCGAGAACTGTTCCCCGTCATTGGAACGCTCCACCACGAAATGTGAATTCCCGGACTCGCTCGCTGTGACCCAATCCAGCGCCACCGCAGTGTTTAGGGCATCGGCCCGGAAGCTCAAGAGTTCAATGGGCAGCACGGTGCAATCTAGACTGGCGCCGCTGGTAAGATTCCAGGTCAGGTTGAACGCCAGGCCGCTCTGGCTCCAGTTGCTCACGTACAGAATGTAAACCTCACCAACGGCAACGGTCATTGCGTTCACGAACTTGTTACCACCGGCACCCTCGGAATCGTCACCGGCACCGAGCTGCAACCCGGTGTTCCCGGTCAATCCTGAGTACGAACAGCGGTATGGCGTCGTGGTCGGTGGGCAGGACAAGGAAGGCGAGGGACCCCAAACGGCGAAGTCGTAATCGTTCGCCGGGTTCGTAGGCACAATGGTGAATTCCAAGGTCCCGGCAGCACTCGGCGAGAAGTTGAACCAGGTGCCCTGGCGTTCATCGTCGCTGAGGCACCCACGCGTGTGCAGGTTGATATCCGGTTTCAATCCGGTACCGGTGGGGTTGGAGTTGATCGTGGAAGCACCGCAGACCGTTGTGCCGCCGTAGCAATCCTCAACGGGAGCAGTTGGTGATACGCAGTCGTTGGTGTGCCCGTAGACCACACCGGTACCGGGCGTCGGTCCAGCGGAATAGAGGATCCCATAGCCGCTTTGCAGGATGTAACTGATCTCACCCTGGAACCCACCGACGGCGGTATAGTTCAATACGATGATGTCGCCCAGGTTCACAGGGATGTAATCCACCGAACGGTTGCCGGTGGTAAGGGTATGGTTCGTGTATGCACCACCATTGATGCTCACACCCACCGTGCTGCCGCCCCAGCCATCGCCTCCGGTATCGTTCATTATCAGCGCATAGAAGCAGCTTCCAGTCGTTGGGGGCACTACTGCGCACAGACCGAACGTGCCGCTTGCGCTACCGTTCCCCCACACACGCAAATAGTACGTGTTACCGGGTATGAGATCGTAGACATTGAGGAAAGGAGTGTTCGCTGGACCATCGTTATCATCGCATTCGAGCAGGGTGTACGTTCCATTGCATGCAGTGGCGGAGTACAACGCCATGGCAGCATTGGTCATGGTCCCAGCGCTCACATCGAAGCGCACGGTCCCATAACTGGGTGCGGTGAAGGAGAACCATACATCGCGCACGGTTCCGCTGTAACCGCCGCAGCCCGGATCAGGAATGCTGGCCGTATATGTGGCGTTGACGTTGGTGTAGGTGGTGGAAACACATGTGGTGTTGAGGCTGAGGGCGGTAGCCACGCAAGGCTCGTCGTTGGCCGGTGGTACCGGGTCCCATACGCAAATGTTGAAGGTGCCTCGAGCCCCGCTAGCACCCCAAACGCGGACGTAATACGTTTGGCCGGGCGTGAGGCCGGTTCGGTTGATCGCGCTCATGCTGCCCGAACCATCGTTATCGTCGCACTCTATGGAGGTGAACGTACCGTTGCACGCCGTTGCGCTGTACAATTCGATGCCTGAATCTGTCAAACCGTTGGCCGAGGTCGAGATGTTCGCCATCCCGCTGGCTGGTGCAACGAACGTGTACCAGACATCGCCACCTGCATAGCTCGCGCAGGTGGGTGCGGGCACTCCGGTGGTGGAGATGGCTGCGACATTCGTTCCGGCTGTGGAGGAGCAGGATGTGTTCACCGTTAGAGCCACGGCCCCGCAAGGGTCGTCATTGGCCGGTGGAGGCGGTGCCCATACGCAGATGCTGAATGTGCCTGTTGCACCGCTGTTACCCCATAGGCGGATGTAGTAAGTCTGCCCGGCCGTGAGACCCGTACGGAGGATCTCGCTCATGTTGCCCGAACCACTGTTGTTATCGCACTGAATGGACGTGAAGGTGCCGTTGCAGGCAGTAGCGCTGTACAACTCCATTCCACTGTCGGTCATGCCCCCGGAGGTGGTCTCGATGTTCGCCACGCCGGTACTTGGGGCCACGAACGAGAACCAGACATCGGATCCGGAAAAACTTGCACAGGTGGGCGCGGGTATGGCCGTGGGGGCGTAGCCCGTCGCGTTCACGTTGGTGCTGGCCGTGTTCGAGCAGGAGGAATTCACCGTCAGCGCTACCGCGCCGCACGGAATGTCGTTCGCCACCGGGTTGAACACGCAAATGGAACCATCCATGATGGCGTCGGAGCCGGAGCGTTGTACGCGGAACTGGTAGTTGGTTCCGATGACCGTAGCGATCGTCACGCTTTCGTTCACCCCATTGCCGCCTACATCCGAACAGCCCAATAGGGCCAGCGACCCGCAGGCACCGCTGAACACATGCAGGATGGCGTCGTTGTTATTGAGCGGGTCGTAGGTGATCGATGTGAGCGTGCTGGTCGCTTGGAACCAGCCGTAGGCATCATCATTATTGGAGGCCGAGCAACTGCCGGGATTGTAATTCGCCACATAGCTGGTCGGCTTGTTGAACGTCTGGAATGAACAGGTGCTGTTCACCGTGTACCTGTTCGCCGCGACAAATCCGCAGGCATCGCTGCTCGATTGAGCGACGACCGGTTCGATGGAACACAGCACGGGTATGAGGAGAGCGGCGCGCGACAGCAAAATGGGGGGGGGGATCTTCTTCACGGGAACGTCTGTTTATCCTGCTTGTTCGTAGCATTACTCGGCCTTCGAGGTGGAATGCGGACCGGAGTGAGGGGGTATTCGTACGAGCGAAACCCCCACTTGTGCGGCCATGGCTATCACGTCGTTCTCGACCAGGATCACCGTGGTCACCAGCTTCAATCGTTGGGTGGGCTGATCGAGAGAAACGACCATTTCGCCATCGAAGCCGCGCAGGACCTCGGTCAGCTCCTTTTCGCGCTGCGGAGTGCTGATGCCTCCGGCTTGATACAGGTAGTACCGTTCGCCGCCATCGTCCTGCGCCCGGCAGATGCCGAGGCAGGCGCTCACCAGGAATGCGACGATCAAGCCTTGGGCACGGGAAGTGGGGAATTCCATGGTCCGTTGATTTAGCGTCGGTTGGGGAAAGCCCAATTCCGAACGGCGTTTTCAACGGCCTCGACGAATCCTAGGTTTCAATCGATTAATACCTGGAGTCACAAGCTGGAGGTCACCCGGGTGGTCGGGCAAGGAACACGGGGCCGGAGGACCACCCTTCAATTCCCAGCATGCGCGGCCTTGGCCGCACGCGCGCTGACGCCGTAACGCATCAGGGCTTCACGTAAACAGTCCACTGCCAGCCGCAGCTTATCCTGCTCCAGCACGTAAGCCAGGCGCACTTGCTTGCGGCCACTGCCCGCCTCGGCATAGAAACCCGTTGCCGGCGCCATCATCACCGTATGGCCTTTGTGTTCGAAGGACTCCAACAGCCACTGGCAGAACTTGTCGCTGTCGTCGATGGGTAGCTCGGCAACGCAATAGAAGGCCCCCTTGGGTTTTGGGCAAGTCACTCCCGGAATGGAGTTGAGACCGTTCACCAATACATCCCGCCGCTGACGATACTCGCCGATCACTTCAGCGAAGTACGAGGCAGGGGTTGCCAGGGCGGCTTCGGAAGCGATCTGCCCGAAGGTGGGGGGGCTCAATCGCGCCTGCGCGAATTTCAGCACGGCAGCAAGCACTTCCGTATTGCGGGTGATCAGCGCGCCCACACGCGCACCGCACATGCTGTATCGCTTGCTCACGCTATCGATCAGTATCGCGTTCGCCTCGATGCCCTCCAGTGTCAGCGCGCTCACATGCTCGGCGCCATCGTAGCAGAACTCGCGATAGACCTCATCGGCGAAGAGGAACAGATCGTGCGCTTTCACGATGTCGCGCAATCGTTCCAATTCAGCACGGCTGTATAAGTAGCCCGTTGGGTTGCCGGGATTGCAAATGAGTATCGCCCGTGTGCGCGGCGTGATCAGCTTCTCGAATTCAGCGATCGGCGGCAAAGCGAATCCATCATTGATGGAGCAGCGCACGGGCACCACCACCGCACCGGCAGCCACCGCGAAACTGTTGTAGTTCGCATAGAACGGCTCAGGGATGATCACTTCATCGCCCGGATCCAATGTGGCCATGATGCCGAAGAGCAAGGCCTCGCTTCCACCATTGGTCACGATGATCTGGTCGTACTTCACCTTGATACCATGCTCGGCATAGTAGCCCGCCAAGCCTTTGCGGTAGCTCTCGTTGCCAGCGCTGTGGCTGTATTCCACCACCTTCAGTTGCAGGTTGTGCATGGCGTCCAAGGCCACTTCCGGTGTGGCGATATCGGGCTGGCCGATGTTGAGGTGCAGCACCTTGGTGCCGCGCTTCTTGGCGGCCTCCGCGAACGGTACAAGTTTGCGGATCGGGCTTGCGGGCATACGCTCGCCTTTCTTGCTGATGGTTGGCATGCGTTCCAGGCCCGGTTGGGCGGGGGACGAAGATCGTGAACTACGGCCGTTAACGACGAAGCCCCCCGACAAAGTCGGAGGGCTTCCAGGGATCGATGCGTTGATCAGTTCGTTTTCTCCACGGGAGCCATCGGGCTCTGCTCCTTCACGGGGGTGGTCGGCGTGTCGGGACCGGCCTCAACATTACCGGTGATGCGCACCACCTTGTTCGGGGCGTTCACAGCGTTGCTGGTGATGGTCACGTTCTTGTTGATCGGGCCGGGACGGTTGGTATCGTATTTCACCGTGATCACGCTCGTCTTACCGGGAGCGATAGGAGCCGTATCGCATTTGGGCACCGTGCAACCGCAGCTGCCTTTGCAGTTGGTGATGATCAACGGTTGGTCACCGCTGTTGGTAACCGTGAACTCGCAGGTGCCATTGGCGCCTTTTGCGATGGTACCGTAGTCATGCACTTCTTTGTCGATGGCCAGCTGTGGGCCGTTACCGCCGACCGCCTTCGTATCGTCTTGTGCCACGGCACCACCGAACACGGTGGCCAGCAACATTGAGAAGAGAACCTTTTTCATGTGTTGTTGAGTTGTGTTGTTCGCGTTGTTCGGTCACCGTTCTATCGGTAACGCGACCAAATGTACGTGGGCATTTTCCCGCGGTTCGGACCTTAACAGGGCTTTAACAGCGGTAATGAGGAGCAGCACCACGGCTACTTTCGTCGCGGACCCTCACCCTATGCGTACGCCCTCGATCCCCGGCACGTTGACCGAGGAACACCGTGCTGTGCTTGATCGGTTCCCATCCGCGCTGCGGACGATGGTGGAGAATGAACTGGCTGCAGGCAATAGCATCATCGATGCAGGCGCCGGCCACCCCGCACCACCGGCGGGTGGCGTGATCAAGCTTGCACATGACTTGATCACCATGAAGAAGGACAGTGGCGACGGCCTGCACATCCACCAGCGCAACAGTTCCACGCACAACCAGGAACTTACCGATGACCAACGCTTCTATTGGATCCTCACCGCCGCGCTTCCACCCCCACCCGCTCCGGACATGAACGCCATCCGTGCAGCCCGTGAATACCAGCCCGCGCCAGTGGTGAAGAAGACCTTTCCGCATGGTACGGTTGAAATGGACCACCGTGGTGAGATGCTGATCCTGCACGAGCGGGACCGCCGGACCGATATCGTCTGGACCTGGAACCACGGCAACCGTTTGTACCGCTCTTCACTGAGTCCTTGGTGGTACCCTGCCGAACACCGTTCCCAAGCCATGACCGACGAAGAGCGGGACCTTGTGCTCGAGCGTTTCATGGAATACGGTCGTGCCTGCATCGGCCGGAACATCGAATTGGTGGACTGATAGCACCACTCTGCACAAATGTCCTGGAAGATCGCCATCGTAGTCGCACTCCTCACAGCTGTGCTCACGGCGATCATAACAGCACCTGTGGCCGATCACGTCACCAAGAAGATGAAGGTCTCCAACATGGAAGGCGGGCGCGCTTACCTGGTGATCTTCCTGATCGGTGCGGGGCTGTTGGGCGGTGGGGTCATCGGTGTGATCGCGACCATGGTGGTGGGTGCCATGGAATGGGGGCAGTTCTGGAAGGCGGAGGGTGTCGCTCTGCTCTTCAGCAATGCCGCGCTGTTCAGTATCGCAGGCCTCTGCCTGCTCAGCGTGCCGAAACCGTTGCGGATGGATGGACAGCTTGTGGCGCTGGACATTGAAGTCTTCGTGCCGGAGGCGAATGGCCCAGTCGGGAAACCCAGCAAGAAGAACCTCTACATGAGCCTCTATGCGAACAAGGACGACAACCGGTACGTGGAGATCGACCACGGACGCGTCCGCCATGTGGAGGGGATGTTCGTGATACAGGCTGAAGCAGCGCTGAACACGGTGTCGCACAATAGGATGCTCTCTCTGACGATCAATGATTCCATCGGCTACACCTTGGATATGCCGCTGGTGCCTGTGCCACGGAAGAAGGACCTGGAATGGACCGATCGCATGCGGACGAGGCTCTCGAAAGTGACCGATACCACTTACGAGTACACCGATGTCCTGGTGCGCTACCGGGTGGTCAAGAAGGAGAAAGCCGATCGCGCCTGAATGCCGCCATCAGTGCTGCTGACGGGCGCAAGCACGGGCGCTACTTTCGCCGCCTCTTTCCCGACCATGGAACTTCCCAAGCGCTACGACCCTTCGACCACCGAGAGCAAGTGGTACCAGTACTGGCTGGACAACGGCTATTTCCGTAGCGTGCCCGATGGCCGTGAGCCGTACACGGTGGTCATCCCTCCGCCCAACGTAACGGGTGTGCTGCACATGGGGCACATGCTGAACAACACGATCCAGGACGTCCTGGTCCGCCGCGCGCGCATGCAGGGCAAGAACGCGTGCTGGGTGCCGGGTACCGATCATGCAAGCATCGCCACGGAGGCGAAAGTGGTGCGTTTGCTGGCCGAGCAAGGCATCAAGAAGAGCGCGATCGGCCGGGAGAAGTTCATGGAACATGCCCATGCATGGAAGGAGAAATACGGTGGCGTGATCCTGGAGCAGTTGAAAAAGCTCGGTGCCAGTTGTGACTGGGACCGCACGCGCTTCACCATGGAGCCGAAGCTGAACGAGGCCGTGCTCGACGTGTTCATCGACCTGCACAAGAAAGGCCTGGTGTACCGCGGCCAGCGCATGGTGAACTGGGACCCCGTGGCCTTGACGGCCGTGAGCGATGAGGAAGTGATCCACAAGGAGGTGAACTCACGCCTGTTCCACGTGCGCTATGCGGTGGAAGGCGCGAAGGATGAATGGATCACCATCGCGACGACCCGCCCCGAGACGATCCTCGGCGATACGGCTGTGGCCGTTCATCCGGAAGACGAGCGCTATGCCCACCTGAAAGGGAAACGGGTGCTCGTTCCCTTGATCGGCCGCAGCATCCCCATCATTTTCGACGAGTACGTGGACCGTGAGTTCGGTACGGGAGCGTTGAAAGTCACGCCAGCGCACGATGTGAACGACTACGAGCTGGGCAAGAAGCACAAGCTGGAGACCATCGACATCTTGGAGCCGAACGGCACGCTGAGCGCCTCCGCGCAGCTCTACATCGGTGAGGACCGCTTCGCCGCGCGCAAGAAGATCGCGAAGGAGCTCGAAGAGAAAGGCCACCTCGTGAGGGTGGAGGACCTGAAGAACAAAGTCGGCTATAGCGAGCGCACGGACGCGGTGATCGAGCCGCGCCTCTCGTTGCAGTGGTTCGTGAAGATGAGCGAGCTGGCCAAGCCGGCGCTGGAGGTTGTGCTCGACGGCAAGGTGAAACTGCACCCGCAGAAGTTCACCAACACCTACAAGTACTGGATGGAGAACGTGCGCGACTGGTGCATCAGCCGCCAGTTGTGGTGGGGACAACAGATCCCGGCCTGGTACAATGATGCGGGGGATGCCGCCGTGTGCCGCACCGAGGCGGAAGCGATCACACAGTTCAAGGCCGCCGGCCAAAGCACCAATGGCATCAAGCAGGATGAGGATGTGGTGGACACCTGGTTCAGCAGTTGGCTGTGGCCCATCAGCGTGTTCGATGGCTTCGAGAACCCGGACAACGCGGACATCAAGTATTACTACCCGACGAACGACCTGGTGACCGCACCGGAGATCCTCTTCTTCTGGGTTGCGCGGATGATCATGGCGGGTTTGGAGTATCGCGATGAAGTGCCGTTCAAGAACGTGTACCTCACGGGTATCGTTCGCGACAAGCAGGGCCGGAAGATGAGCAAGAGCCTCGGCAACAGCCCGGACCCCTTGGAGCTGATCGAGAAGTTCGGGGCGGACGGTGTGCGCGTGGGGATGCTGCTCACATCACCTGCCGGCAATGATCTGCCCTACGACGATTCGCTGTGCGAGCAAGGGCGCAACTTCAGCAACAAGATCTGGAACGCGTTCCGTTTGGTGAAAGGCTTCGCGGTTGAGGACAAGTCACAGCCGCCGAGCAATGCGGCCGCATGCGCTTGGATGCGCTCGCGTGTGCAACGTGCGACCAAAGAGATCGATGGGCTCTACGATCAGTTCCGCATCAGCGAGGCCCTCATGGCCACGTACAAGCTGATCTGGGACGATCTGTGCAGCTGGTTCCTGGAGAGCATCAAACCGCCGTTCATCAAGAACGCCGATGGGGAAGGGGTAGCCGGGCCGATCGATCGCAAGACCTATGATGCGGCCATCTCTGTGTTCGAAGACGTGATGAAATTGCTGCATCCCTTCATGCCGTTCCTCACGGAAGAGTTGTGGAGCCACTTGAACGAACGCAAGGGACCGCAGGACGCATTGATCATCGCACCATGGCCCAAGAGCGGTGCCGGTGATCCGAAGCTTGAAGCCGAAATGCAACACGCCTTCGACCTGGTAACAGCCGTGCGCAACATGCGGAACGAGCGCGGCATGAGCCCGAAAGAGGCCATCGAACTGCAGGCGAAGGACGCATCCCCGCTGGGTGACGCAACCGGTGCATTGGTGGGCAAGCTGGCCAACGTATCCGCGATCAACGCCGTTGCCAAGCCCCTTGAAGGGTCCATCACCTTCCTGGTCGGCACCACCGAGTATGCGATCGACCTCGGCGGCGAACTCGATACCGACGCTGAAGTGAAGAAGGCCGAAGAGGAACTGAACTACCTGCGGGGCTTCCTCACCAGCGTGGACAAGAAGCTCTCGAACGAACGGTTCGTCAGCGGTGCACCCGCGCAAGTGTTGGAGAACGAACGCAAGAAGAAGGCCGACGCCGAGCAGAAGATCAAGGCGTTGGAGGAACGATTGGCGGTGCTGAAGTGAGCGGGAACCGCATGCGGACTACGACAGAGATCTCTACGGTATTCGACACAACACTGGAGCGGGCGTTCAAGAGCCCTATGCTCTGTGACATCACGCATGTGCATTCGGGTCACTGGGTCACGCCCAAAGTGACGCATTGCACCGAGGATGGGACCTGGGGCCGCGCTGGCGGCAGCCGGAAAGTCCACATGGCCAGAACACCGATGTTCAAAGGAGGTGAAGCGTCTTTGGACACGGTGCTGGAAAGAAGGGAGAACCAATACTGGAAGATCGAAGTCTCGGATTTCAAGACATGGTCAATGGGCTTCGAGAAATTCCAAGGTGAGTGGTTCACGGAAGAGATCGAGGAAGGGAAGGTTCTCGTCAGATACAGGTACACGCTGTTCTCGAACAGCATGGTATTCTATCCGCTCCATTGGCTGTTCACCAAGCTGATCTGGAAGAGCTACATGAGGCAGGTACTCGAGAATATCAGGAAGTTGGCCCTGCGTAAGGCGCCATACCTGCACAACTGACTTCCCGCCCGATCACGCAACGAACCGGCTGGTGCTCGGTGCGGAGCGCCGGATGATCGCCTGATCATCTGATTAGCTTCGTGGCATCGACCGCGACCTTACATACAGCGCCATCGACATCGGTAGCAACGCGGTGCGCTTGCTGGTGGGCGAGGTGATCGAGCGCGACGACCATCCGATCATCAAGAAGCAGACACTCGTGCGTGTGCCCATCCGCCTGGGTGAGGACGTGTTCGACTTCGGCAGCATCAGCAACGCGAAGCGCGACTACCTGATCAAGAGCCTCAAGGCATTCCGCTTGCTGGCCGAAGTATTCGGTGTGCGTTATCTGCGGTGCTGTGCCACCAGCGCCATGCGCGAAGCCACCAATTGTGATGAGGTGTGTGCCCGCGTGGAGATCGACAGCGGCGTGCACATCGAGATCATCAACGGCAAGATGGAAGCCGACCTCATCTACAACACGTTCTGGACACAGGACCTGCTGAAGGACCGCAACTACCTGTACATCGATGTGGGCGGCGGCAGCACGGAACTCACATGGTTGGAGAAGGGGAAGCGGGTGAAGAGCGCGAGCTTCAAGGTGGGTACTGTACGTACGTTGAAAGGCAAAGTGTCCCCGGAAGCCTGGGTCGATGTCGAGGCCTTCCTCAATGAGCTGCGCGAAGAGCACGGGGTGCTCATGGCCATCGGTACGGGAGGTAACATCAACCGCATCTTCAAGGAGAACGGCAACGCCTTCGGTGAGCCGCTTTCGATCGCCGACATCATCAAACAGCGCGATCGCATCGCCCTGTATTCGTTCGAGGA
>JBATMK010000016.1:0-14193 GCA_049289815.1 Flavobacteriales bacterium | reverse complement strand
ACCCCGGCCAAGATCGCATTGGGGCTTTTCATCACCGGCCTCAGCACACTGATCATGATCGCTGCCGTTTCCGCCAGCAACAACGGGGTGGACAAGGTGAGCGCTTGGTGGCTGGTGGGCACCTATGCGGTGATCACCTTGGGTGAACTCTGCCTGAGCCCCATGGGCCTTTCGCTCGTGAGCAAATTGAGCCCCGCCCGATTGACCGCCGTAATGATGGGCGGCTGGTTCCTGAGCACCAGCATCGGCAACAAGCTGGCCGGGGTGCTGGGCCATATGGGCAGCGACAGTACGAACAAGAGCCTGGTGTTCTACATCAACTGCGCCGGGGCCATGATCTGCGCCTTCCTGCTCTTCATTGCGGTGAAGCGCATCAGCGCTGTGTTGAAGGCGAAGACCGGGCACTACTGAGCGCATCGCTCACAACAAGAAAGGAACGGCCCACCCACCGTTCCTTTCTTTTTTGAAGGAGGACCGTCATCTTCACCGCGATAACCGACCCGATGGACCAGACCTACACGCTCGAAGGCATCCGCGATTTCAAGGGAAAGTACCCGAAGCAGCTCTGGTACCTCTTCGGTACCGAGATGTGGGAGCGGTTCTGCTTCTACGGCATGCGTGGCATGCTCACCGTTTTCATGGTGAGCAACCTCGGGCTGGACGATAAGGCGGCGAACCTGCAGTATGGTGCCATCCAAGCTTTCGTCTACGCCTTCACGTTCATAGGCGGGGTGTTCGCGGACAAGATCCTCGGCTTCCAGAAATCGCTGTTCTGGGGTGCGATCCTTATGATCGCCGGTGGCTTCATCATTGCCTTCTCACCGAAGGAACTCTTCTACATCGGCATCTCGTTCTCGATCATCGGTACGGGCTTTTTCAAGCCGAACATCTCCACCATGGTAGGGCAGTTGTACCATGAAGGCGACAAGCGGCGCGATGCGGGCTTCGGGCTGTTCTACGCGGGCATCAATTTCGGTGCGTTGATGGGCGGGGCTGTGATGGTTTGGGTAGGCAAGAATTACTCGTGGCGGCTTGCCTTCGCCTTGGTGGGCATCGTGATGATCATCAGCCTCATCAACTTCGCGTTCAGGCGAGCGGCTTTCGGTCCCATCGGACTTTCTCCCTTGCACCCCGACATGCCGAAGTCCCGCAGGCGGTCTTATGAGATCGCCACGTATGTCGGTTCGCTGATCGCGATCCCGTTCATACTGACGATGGTGACGAACACACAGTACACCGATCTCTTCATGTACATCATCGGTCCTACCACCTTGGTCTACTTGGCATGGGAGATGCGCAAATTCAACGTGCAGGAGAACAAGCGGCTTGTTGCGGCACTGGTATTCATCCTTTTCTCCATCCTCTTCTGGGCGTTCTTCGAGCAAAGCGGCGGATCCTTGAGCCTCTTCGCGCTGAACAACCTGCATGCGGATTTCTTGGGTCTATCGATCGACCCGAACGTCATAAACAACTCGGCCAACTCCTTGTTCGTGATCATCTTCAGCGCGCCCCTGGGCCTGCTCTGGCTGTGGTTGAGCGCCCGGAAAATGGAACCCAACTCCGTGGTGAAGTTCGGCTTAGGCTTCCTGTTGCTTGCCGTGGCCTTCTTCGTGTTCTACGCCACGATCTTCTTCGCCGATGCGGACGGTATCACCTCCTTGGAGATCTTCACGTTGGCCTACTTCATCATCACCTTCGGGGAATTGTGCTTGAGCCCGATAGGGCTTTCGCTGATGACCAAGCTCTCACCGATCCGGATCCAGGGTCTGATGATGGGCATGTGGTTCCTGGCCAGTGCCTATGGGCAATACGTGGCCGGGCTCTTGGGCGCGGGTATGTCCAGTGCCGATCCCGAAGCAACGCCGTTGATGAAACTGCATGCCTATACCGAGGGCTATATGCAACTGGGCATCTACGCGCTCATTGCCGGGGTGGTGCTCATCGCCCTCTCGCCGTTCGTTCGTAAACTGATGCGCGGTGTTCACTGACCCTACTTTAGCGGCACGGTCATTGGTCGCCGTCCCACACAATACGATAGCCATGCGCTCCATTTTGTTCACCGCTCTCTTGCTGCCTGTAGGGCTTCTGGCCCAAGCACCCGATGAGGTGCTGACCCGAACACCCCCTACCATCAGCGAGGCAGAAGAGCAAACCACCACGGAACCGGCGAAAGTCAAGTGGATCACGGTGGCCGAGGCGCAGGAGGCGGTAAAGAAGGACCCGAAGCCGATCCTCATGGATGTTTACACGGAGTGGTGCGGCCCGTGCAAAATGCTTGCTGCGAAAACCTTCACCGATCCGCAAACGGCCGCTTTGATGAACAAGAATTTCCATTGCGTGAAGTTCAATGCCGAAGGACCGGATGCCGTGAAGTTCAAAGGCCAGGACTTCGCCAATCCCGGCTATGTGCCCGGCCAGGCTGGCCGCAACAGCACGCATCAACTGGCCCGCGCCCTTGGTGTCAGTGCCTACCCAACGGTGATGTACCTGGACAGCGGACTCAATGTCATTACCCCCGTGCCCGGGTACGTGACGCCCGAACAGATCGAGCCGATACTGATCTACTTCGGTGAGGGTGTGTACAAGACCAAGGAGTGGACGGTGTTCCAGCAGGAGTTCAAGAGCCGCAGGGCCACGCCTTAGGGCTCGTCATCAACGATCATCGGAGAGGCCCCGGCGAGGGGCCTTTCGCTTGAAAGGCCAGCTGTTGGCGGGTTCGCGATGACCGCGGGACTGTTACCCTCCTTATTTCTCCACAGCGGCGAAGCGCGCAAGGGCGGCGGTTAAATTCGCGCCGCGCCAAGGGCGCACGCGCGCGGCAGTCCTACCACCCTATCAGCACGAAGCAGCATTATGAGCGAAACGGCGACCATCATTTTGGACGGGAAGAGCTATGAACTGCCCGTGTACGTGGGCAGCGAAGGGGAGAAAGCCATCGACATCGCGAAGCTGCGCGACCTGAGCGGGTACATAACGCTGGACTTCGGCTACAAGAACACCGGGGCCACCACCAGTGCCATTACCTTCCTCGATGGTGAAGAAGGCATCCTTCGGTACCGCGGATACCCGATCGAGCAATTGGCGGCCAAGAGCAGTTTCGTTGAAGTGAGTTACCTGCTGCTGAACGGCGAACTGCCCACGGTGAAGCAACTCGAAGAGTTCGAGGGCAACATCCGTTACCACTCGCTGGTGCACGAGGACATGAAGCGCTTCTTCGAGTTCTTCCCGAACAACGCGCACCCCATGGGTATCCTGAGCGCCATGGTGAACAGCCTGAGCACCTTCTACCCGAAGAGCCAGGACCCGCACCGCCCGAGCAAGGATGTGGAGCGTACCATCTTCCGCCTCATCGCCAAGATGCCCACGCTGGCGGCCATCAGCTACAAGAACAACTTGGGGCATCCTTACATGTACCCGGACAACAAGCTGGGCTACGTCGAGAATTTCCTGCACATGATGTTCGGCATGCCGACCGAGGATTATGTCGGCGACAAGGATGTGGCCGCGGCGTTGAACACCTTGCTCATCCTGCACGCCGATCACGAACAGAACTGCAGTGCGAGCACAGTGCGCATGGTGGGCAGCAGCCAGGCCAACCTGTACAGCGCAGTGAGCGCGGGCATCGCGGCGCTTTGGGGTCCGTTGCACGGTGGCGCCAACCAGGAGGTGATCGAGATGCTCGAAGCCATCCGCAACGACGGTAGCGATCTGGAGAAGTGGGTGAACAAGGCCAAGGACAAGAACGATCCCTTCCGCCTGTTCGGTTTCGGCCACCGGGTGTACAAGAACTTCGACCCGCGCGCTCAGATCATCAAGAAGGCCTGCGATGATGTGCTGAAGAAGATGGGTGTGAACGATCCGGTGCTTGACATCGCCCGCCAACTGGAAGAGATCGCACTCAAGGACGATTACTTCATCGAGCGCAAGCTGTACCCGAACGTCGATTTCTACAGCGGCATCATCTACCGCGCGATCGGGATCCCCACGCGCATGTTCACCGTCATGTTCGCCCTTGGGCGCCTGCCGGGTTGGATCGCGCAATGGAAGGAGATGGTGGAGAACAAGGAGCCGATCGGGCGGCCGCGCCAGATCTACACCGGCGCCACCGTGCGCGACTACACGCCGATCAAGGAGAGGAAGTAGAAGGCCACAAGCTGCGGGCCTCAGGCCTCAGGCTCCCTTTGAGGTCGCCTTACGGGCTCAGAAAATTACGCGAGCCTCCTGGATCGGCGAGGATTTTCTGATGTCGCGATGACCAGCACGTGGCTTGAGGCCTGCGGCCTGTAGCCCTCAAAGCTTCACGCTCAGCACCGGGAAACTCGTCTTGTTGACGATGTCTTCCGTGAGGCTGCCGTTCACCACGTGGAAGAAGCCGGTGCGGCCATGGGTGGCCATGGCGATCATGTCGGCATCGATGCCCCGGGCGAAGTTGAGGATACCCTCCTCGATGCTCAGGTCGTTGTAGATCGTTGCGGAGAATTTCTTCAGCGGGTGCCGCTGGAGGAAGCGGTCGATGGCTTTGTTCGTTTCCTCGCTGCGTTGGAAGCTCTTCGGCGTGTTGACTTTCACCAGGTGCACCTTGGGGTCGAAGATCTCCAGCACGGGCAGGAAGGCGTCGAACTTCTCCACGTCGATCTCGGTGAAGTTGCTCGCGTACACCAGGTCGTTCACTGCGAAATCCTCGAGGTGCTGCTTGATCACGAGCACTGGCATGGGCGCAATGCGGACGATCTTCTGCGTATTGCTGCCCACGAACGCCTTGGCACCCTTGGCGCCGTGGCTGCCCATCACCACCAGGTCCACATGGCTCAAGTTGTTGTTCTTGAACATATCGGTGATGTTCATCTGGCGCAGCATGAACTTCTTCAGTTCGATGCCTTTGAGGAAGGGCAGTTGCGGGATCTGCTCCAGGCGCGCTTCGATCTCGTCTCGCTTCTTCTGGTTCTCGGTGTGGAAGTCCGTCATCTGCTCGTACACATGTACGATGTCGATGGTGGCACCGGTGAGGTTTGCGATCTTGGCGGCAACGCGCAGGGCATCGGTGGCGCAGTCGCTGAAGTCGTAAGGAACCAACAGGGAACGGATGGCCATGGCGATCGGTGTTTGGTCCAACGGTAGGGGCAGGGTGAAGTTAGCACCGCCCATGCATCGAACAACATGCGGTGGGAAAGAGAACCGTCCTTCGCCTGCAAAATACCGTCTTCAGGGTACTTTCGGCGGATGATGGAAGCACTGCGGCTGGAGGCGACCGACAAGACACCTGCGGTCCGTTTCGATCCGGCAAAGGGCACGTTGGAGATCACGGGTTGCAGCATCCACGAGAACGCCGATAGGTTCTTCACCCCCGTGTGGGACATGATCGATGCGTACGGAAAGGAACCCGCGGTACGCACGCATGTCCGTATCAACCTCAGCTATTTCAACAGCAGCAGCGCCAAGTACCTGCTGGACATCCTCAAGCGGCTGGATGATGTGCACGCAGCGGGCACCAGCAAGGTGAGCGTGGAATGGATGTATGAGGAAGGGGACCTGGACATGCAGGAAGCTGGCAATGACTACAAAGGCCTGTTGGAAATGCCGGTGAAGGTGATCTCCCGCTGAACGGGAAGAGACCCGCGCTCTAACGCTCTCCGAAGCGTTCCTGCCAAACGCGCTGCCCTACTGATTCACCATCCTTGAAGTAGTACACCTGGTTCCACGGGTGCTTCACCTTCTTGTACACCACCATGCGCTTGTTCTCGTTCACGGTGATCTCAAGCACTTTGGCGTTGCCTTCCATATACGTGCGCTCCCCTTCCGTAAGAGGTGTCGGTAACGGCTGTTCCACCGCGGACTTCTGCACGGTCTTCACCGGTGCCGGTGGCGGTGCATCGGGTGGTATGGCTTCCTTCATGATCACGACCGGCGCCGGTGCGTCGTTGATGACCTTGGTCGCGGTGATGACCAGCGGGGCTGGCGCGGTATCCATCCGTTGAACGACCGGCGGCGGTGCTGCGGCAACCGTTCGGGCGGCTTCCTCTGCTGCACGTTTGGCGATCAGCACGTCCAGATCCTCCAGTTTCACTTTCGGGTACACGTTCAACGGCCGTCGCTCCCGTGCATCGGCATAGTGTTGCCGGGCCTCGTCGAAACGCCCGGCCTTGAAGGCCACTTCCGCTTGGTCCATCATGCCCTTGAAAACTTCATCCTTCGCGGCATCCTCCACCTCCTGCTTGGCCAGCTTGCTGCGCTCCTTGGCGCTCAACCCTGCGAATTCCTTCGTCAGGCTGGCATCTTCTTGCGCGAACACGCTTGAGGCGGTAGCGATCACGAAAGTGCTGAGCAGCAATGCGCGGAACATGGTTGGCGAATCTACCGGGGTCGGGTCATGCTATGTCCTGCACGTCGCTCCGTTAGCCACCGTTGATCGTGGAAAGGGAGCGGGGTGGCTTGGTTGGAACGTACTTTCGTGAACCTTGTTCCACGGTCATTGCACCCAAGCGTCGACTTGTCGAGGGCGATCATTGGTGGAACGAAGGCGATCGTCGGAAACTCCATCAACAGGCAGGCTGATCGGACGCATATCCGCGTTGAACACCCAATACTTGCACCCATGATCACCCTGCGTACCGCTTCCTTGTTCATGTTGGCCGCTTGCTTTGCTGCTTGCCAGGAGGACCCCACCCAAAGTGAGCCGTACAAACAGCTTGAGACCGAGCACCAACAGACGCAAGCCGTAGTGGTGGAAAAGGACTCGACGATCAATGAGCTCTTCGGGGCCTTCAACCGGATCGGAGACAACCTGCGGATGATCCGGGAAAAGCAGGGGTTACTGGCCGCGAACGACAGCAATGCGGAATCAGGGGTTGATGTGGAGCAGCGCATGGTTGCCGAACTGCAGAGCATCGATGCTCTGCTCGCAGAGAACAAGGACCTCATCGCCCGTATGCGCAAGGAGGCCAAGTCGGGCAACAAACGATACGCGGAACTCCAGCGCACGGTGGACGAACTGGAGCGCTCGCTCAACGACAAGAACACGGAGATCGCCGCTATAAAAGAGGAACTCTCCAGCACCAACAGTTCACTGGCCACCTTGATCAGCATGTACCGGGACAAGGACCAACTGGCCACCGATCAGCAGAGCGAGCTGAACACCGCTTGGTATTGCGTAGGCACCGCCAAGGAATTGCGCGAGAACGGTGTGCTCACGAAGGAAGGTGGCCTCATCGGCATCGGCAAAGTGGACAAGCTGAACACCGCAGCCCTGAACAAGGATTGGTTCAAGAAGGTGGACATCACCGAAACCACCGAGATCCCCATCATGGCCAAGAAGGCGAAGCTGGTCACCACCCATCCTGCCGGCAGTTACACCTTGGAGGGCGCGGTGGACAAGCTGCGGATCACGGATGCCGTGGCCTTCTGGAGCATGAGCAAGTACTTGGTGATCGTAGCGGACTGATAGGGAGTACGATCAACGGTTGTCTCTCCCCGAGGGATCATCACCGAACAACGCCCGCAAGCGCTGCTCCGTGGCGAGGGGGATGGCGAGCAGCACCAAGGCTGCCACGATCGACACGATCAGCATGCCCAGCGATCCATCGCTCACGAGCATCCAGCACGTGATCCCGGTGTTGAGTACCAGCACCGCCCCCCACAACAACAGAGCGCCGCTGAAGATGTTCGCTTCGCTCCATGCTTCTTCACTGCGCATGCTGCGCGCTGTCCGGTACCCATACCAGGAACCTCGTCCGGCGGGAGGAAAGCGGCGTACCAGCAAAGCCAGCACCAGCAGCACCGCGCCGGGCAGCAGGTTGAACCCCGGATGCATCGGGACGTCGCCCATGCCTAACTGCCGCGAACGCCGCGCACCATTTGCTCAATGGCATCCCACATGCCCGGTTCCACGGCCTCCAGTCCGCTGAACTGGCCGGCACCCTTCAGCCACTCACCTCCATCGATCGTTACCACCTCGCCGTTGATGTAGCCGCTGAAGGGCGACACGAGGTAGGAGGCGAGATCCGTGAGTTCATGATGCTCGCCCAAGCGCTGCAAGGGCACGCGCTTGGCCAGGTCGAAGCGCTCCATCAGTTCGCCCGGCAGCAGGCGCGTCCATGCGCCTTTGGTGGGGAAGGGACCCGGGGCGATGGCGTTGTGGCGGATCCCGTACTTGGCCCATTCCACCGCGAGCGAACGGGTGAGGGCGAGCACACCGGCTTTCGCGCAGGCGCTCGGCAATACATAGCCGCTGCCCGTCCACGCGTAGGTGGTAACGATGTTCAGCACGGCCTTGTCGCGTTCCTTTTTATCGATCCAGTGCTTGCCGAACGCCAGCGTGCAGTTCACGCTTCCCATCAGCACGATACCGATGATCACCTCGAATGCCTTGCTGCTGAGGCGTTCAGTGGGGCTGATGAAATTGCCGGCCGCATTGTTCACCAACGCATCCACTGTACCGAAGCGTTCCACGGAAGCGGCCACCATCTGTTCCACCTCGATGTATTTCCGGATGTCGCAGGCCACGGCCAGCACCTTGCCGCCGGTGGAAGCTTCCAGTTCGATCGCGGTCTTTTGCAGCACATCGATCTTGCGACTGGTGATCACCACGTTGGCACCGAGCCGCAGGAAGGCCTCGCTCATGCTTCGGCCCAGACCGGTGCCGCCGCCCGTTACCACGATGGTCTTTCCTTGCAATGCGCCGGGGCGCAGCATGCTCTGCGGAAGTGGTTCGCTCATGTGATCACGGTGCGTTGCCCCGCTTCCGGGGTGGCGCCTGTTGGGGTGCGTTGCGGTCTTGGATATCCTGGGGCGCGGCTGTGGTGGTCTTGCCGCAGTGCTGCTTGATCAGTTCTTCCACCTCGGTACCGAAGCGGGCGGTGAAGTCCTTGTCCAAGGCCGTGCGCCACAAGGTGCAGGCGAGTTGCACGTTGCCTTGCTCTTGCGCGATCACACCCAGGTTGCGATCCACCATGGCGTTGCTCCGGTTCTTGCGCCCGGCCAGGCGGATATCGCGCAATCCGGCATCCGTGTCGCCCAGTTTGTAGCGGCTCCAACCCCGGTTGTTGAAGGCGTAGCCATGGTTCTTGTCCAGTTTGATCGCGCGTTCGTAATCCAGGATGGCGCGTTGGTGCTCCCCGAACGAAGCGTAGCGCTGGAAGCCGCGCGTGTTCCAGTTCACGGGGTTCTTCGGTTCCAGTTCGATGGCTTTGTCCAGATCGACGCGGGCCGCTGCCGTATCGCCGAGGAGCGCCTGCGTAACCCCGCGCTCCCTCACATACCGGGCATTCAAAGATTCGGCATTCGTCACCTGCACCATGTCCGCGAGTGCTTCCGTACCGCGCCCCGTTTCGCGTTCAACGATGGCCAGCCGACAGCGGGCCTCAACACCGACCTTGCTGTCCAACACCTTCCGGTAAGCCCATTCCGCACTGTCGCGCATACCGATGCTGTGGTAGCCGATGCCCAGCTGAAGCGTTGCCGCGGCCTGGCTTGGTGCGTGGGCCGAACCTTTCAATGCATCGGCAATGGCGCTACGCGGATCACCGATGCGGTTGTTCGCCTCGGCACGCAAGGCGTAACAAGCGGGGTCAGAAGTTTTCTTGCCCAGGCCGGCATCGCAGATCTTCAGCGCGCGGTAGGGCTTATTGTGATCCAGGGCGGCGCGGGCCTTGCGAGCGCTCTTCGAAGGGATGGTATCGGTTGATTGGGCG
This sequence comes from Flavobacteriales bacterium, assembly GCA_049289815.1. Lineage (GTDB taxonomy): Bacteria > Bacteroidota > Bacteroidia > Flavobacteriales_F > PHOS-HE28 > PHOS-HE28. Next base: position 4,507 of record JBATMK010000016.1, on the reverse strand, counting down.
GCCGTACCGATGGCCAGGGCCACGGTGATCGGGAACAGGAACAAGCGCAACATCGTGGCGAAAGTATCCATCGCCCATACCGCCGCACCGATGCACCCGGGCTACTTTTGACCACCTGCTTCGCCGATCATGCGGATGGAATACCCGGCCAAAGTCCTGCTCGCTTGGGGTGAAGCGATCAGCGGGAATGCGGGACTGCGCGATTGGCTGATCAAGAACGGCTACCCCGAGCTGGGCATTTTCACCTTCGCCCTGCGCTTGAAGAAGGATGCACGTGAATGGCTGATGAAGAACGGGCATCCGCACCTGCTGGCATTGATCACCGGGGTGGAAGGGGATGAGGGCGCGTTGAAGTGGCTCGCCGACCATGGAATGCACACCATCCTGCATATGGCGCGCGCCGGCGATGGCGAGAAGGATTCCCTGAAGTGGCTGCTGGACCACGGCCATAAGGAGCTGGCCATCATCGCCTTGAAGATCAACGAGGTGAAGACCGGTATCGACGATGCGCACACCTTCACCATCGATGGCTAGGTGCCGGGTGCGGAAGCGCGTAGAGTTCACCAAATTTGCGGCCCCGAACAAAACCATGAAGAAGTTCATCTTACCCATTGCACTGCCCCTGTACCTGGTGGCATGCGGCACAGCGAACAGCACTGAAGACCATGACCATGCAGGTCATGAACACGAGATCGCCGCCGCTGGTGGCGAAGAGCAATTGCCACCCGGCCACTACGGCGCGCTCATCACCCCCGATGGCGCCATGACCAGCGCCGAGTTCGTGGCGGCCATGCAGGGCAAGGACAGCCTGGAAGCCAAGGTGCAGTGCGAGATCATCACGAGTTGCACCAAGAAGGGCTGCTGGATGGATACCAAGCTCGCGGATGGCAGCACGATGATGGTGCGGTTCTACGATTACAGCTTCTTCGTCCCAACGCACGGACTGGAAGGCAAGAAGGCCGTGCTGCAAGGCAAGGCCATGCGCGAGGTGACCGATGTGGCTGCCTTGCGCCACTATGCCGAGGACGCGGGCAAGAGCAAAGAAGAGATCGAGAAGATCACCGAGCCCAAGGAGGAACTGGCTTTCACCGCCACGGGTGTCATCATCACCGATTGAACGTTCGCGACAATAGCATCGTGCGCCGGTCCCGACTTGTCGGGACCGCGTGCGTTTTGGGCCTTTGGCTGCCAACGACTGCGCAGAACATGCACGAGCTGCGGTGGGGCCTGGATGCGCCATTGATGGGTTCGCCCATCGTCCTGCACGGTGCAGTGGCTTTGGGCTTCGGGATGGGCGATCGTGTACATCCCAACGAAGGCATCGTGCTGGACCGCATGACGGTGAACAGCTTCGATCGCGGGGCCACGTTCAGCTATTCCGAAGGCACGGCCAAGGCCAGCGACTGGATGTTCCTGGGTGTGGCCGCGGGATCGTTGGCGGGTATGATCGTGCAACAGAAAGGCGAGCAACCCGTGCTGCCCGTTGTCCTCGCTGCGGAGTCGTTCCTGCTCACCAGCAGCATCACCAACCTTACCAAGGAGCTGGTGCAGCGCCCGCGACCATACCGCTACAACCCCGATGCGCCGGCGCACCTGCATAGCGACGATGAAAGCTATCTGAGCTTCTGGAGCGGCCACACCGCCAACTGCGCTGCGCTCACCTTCACTGCTGCCAGCGTGCTGCAACGCAGCGATCTATCGCGCGGTGCGAAGACGGGCGTGTGGATCGGTGCCGCCACCGTGCCGGCCGTCATGGGCTGTTTGCGTGTGCGCTCGGGCAAGCACTTTCCCACCGATGTGATCGTGGGCTATGCTGTGGGGACCGCGATCGGCTGGTTGGTGCCGTACATGCACCGGAAAGAAGCCGCTCCTGCGGACTGAATTTCTGTCATGGTGAGCCCGTCGAACCATGACCACGCTACGATGGGTCGACGGGCTCACCAAGACAATGCGGATCTTCGGCCCATCCAAAAGGAACCATGAGCAACATCTCGATCGCAGTACACGGAGGCGCAGGTACCATAGCGCAAGCGGATCTCGGTCCTGCCCGGGAAAAGCAGTACCGCGATGGCCTGGAACTGGCCGTGCGCCGCGGGCATGCAGTGTTGAACTCCGGGGGCAGTGCCCTGGATGCCGTGGAAATGGCGGTCACCATACTGGAGGACTGCACGCTCTTCAACGCGGGAAGGGGAGCGGTCTTCACCGCCGACGGCACGCATGAACTGGATGCGAGCATCATGTGCGGGCGCACGTTGGAAGCCGGTGCCGTGGCCGGTGTGAAGAACGTGAAGAACCCCATTGTGCTGGCGCGCCGCGTCAAGGACCACAGTGCGCATGTGCTGTTGAGCGGCCGTGGTGCCTTCGAATTCGCACACCAACAGAAAGTGGAGTTGGAGGATGACGCTTACTTCTTCGACCAGTTCCGCTACGATCAGTGGCAAGAGATAAAGGGTACGGAAGCAGTGCAACTGGACCATAGCACCGGCAAGAAGTTCGGGACGGTAGGTGCTGTGGCATGCGATGCGCAAGGGCACCTGGCAGCGGCCACCAGCACCGGCGGCATGACGAACAAGCGTTTCGGTCGCATCGGCGACAGCCCCATCATCGGCAGTGGCACGTACGCGAATGACCGCACCTGCGCCATCAGTTGCACCGGGCATGGCGAACCTTTCTTGCGCGCCGTGGTGGCCCACGACGTAAGCTGCCTGATGGAGTACAAAGGCCTGTCGCTGGCCGAGGCCGTGCGCACTGTGATCCACGATAAACTGCCGCCGCTGGACGGTGATGGTGGCCTGATCGCGGTGGACCGCACCGGTAACGTGGTACTGGATTTCAATTGCAGCGGCATGTACCGCGGCTACGCCCTGGCCGATGGTGTGGTGCGATCGGCGATCTGGCGGTAGCCTGCAGACAAACAAAGAACCCTAGCCCGTGCTCGTCGTCCGGGGCATGCGCCGTTGCGCTACGAGCCATATGATACACATGATGGCCAGCATCGGTATGAGCCAAATGAGCTTGGCCCCGAACCTGTCGGCGACCACAACGAGCCCGGCGTTCACGAAGCAGTTCACCACGTACGCCGCCACAATGAACAGTGCACAAGCCACGAGGCGTTTGTTCCCTTTGCGCCCCAGCAATAGCAGGCAGCCGCCTAGCACTGCGATCGAGACATAGGATACGGCACGGTAGAAATGATCCAGTGCATCTACCGCAGGTACGAACGACGTGGGGTCGTTCTGTCGCATGCGCTCGAACCGCCCCAACTCATTGCCGAAGTAGCGAGCGATGCGTGTGTGCAGGCTGGAACCCGGTCCGAACCGCGCGTTGCCTTCGCCCGCATCGAACCTTGATAGTTGCAATGTGCCGTAGTGCAAGGTGCTGCGCAGGATCCGCCCGCGTGAGGTCTGGTCCCCCAGCATATCGCCGATGATGTTCCCCAGGTCCTGCTTCATCCGGTCCCTGCTGGGATAATGGTGTGCGATGCCACCTTCATTCCACATGAAATCGTCGGCACTTCTGGGTATGGGGTTTTTCAGTGCGCACAGCTCATAGTCCGCTTCCGAGCATTTGCGCTGCAGGAATTCCTGCAGATCACCGGTCTCGGCCAAATGGGCCGAGTAGAAGACTTCCGTCGATTTCACCAAGGAGATGTTGAGGGCTACATAGGCCAGCAGCGTGGTGACAACCAGGGCCCACGTCCGCTTCAATGCCACTCTCCAGTGATCGGCGATGGCTATCCGTGTTGCCACGAGCAACACGGGGATCAAAACCAACGCTACGGGCAGGTGGGAGGTGTGCATCGCACAGGTAAGGGTGTACAGGACAAGCCAGCGGATGCGGTGCGCGGCGGAGAACGCGAACAGCACCATGGACATGATCATGATCGGGGTGAACACATCGGTCATGATCTGGGAAGTGAGGAAAGAAGCACCGGAAACGATCGGCGCGATCACCACAGGAAGAAGCCAGCCTTTGGGAAGGAAGGTCCGGATGAATGCCACTGTGGTGGCGCACAGGAGCAGCGTCTGTGCAACAACCGTGGTCCAAAGGGTGAGCCCTCCCAAACTCGTGAGGGCGATGAACAAACCGTACGTGATCGGCCGATCAACCGGGGTTTCGAGCAGGAATCCGCACTCCACGTAAGTGCCCGAATCGGGATAGAATGTCGGATAGCCGTTCCAGAGGGCTACCCACATGAACAGCACCACCAGGCCGCACGCCACAAGCGCGCTTCCAACGGCCTTGCTCAGTCGTATCGGGACCCGCATGCTCACAATCCGTTCACTACTGCCGGGCTGAAGATGCGCACCATCGACTTGAAAGGGAAGCATAAACCGAGCGCATTCCCTAGGCGATGGCGTGGTGCATCCGGCGTCTTGCGGCGAGGGTCGCACAGGGCCTCCGGCCGGTGCGCGAGGGAAGCGGTGACCTCCACAGCTGTTGTGCATGAAGGGTACGCCGCTTGCTCCGGGTATCTTCGCAACCTCAAAAGATGACTGCCCGCACC
>JBATMK010000015.1:0-5714 GCA_049289815.1 Flavobacteriales bacterium | reverse complement strand
GGGTGAGTACCAGAGCGCACCAACGAGCAGGTCGCTGAGTGCGGCTACGATAATGGCGAGGTGGTTCAACTGGGCTTCCATCCACAAGGGGTTTGTGACAAAGCTGATCGGCAGCGGTGAACGGTCGTTGGAAAAACTTCACCGGAGCTCAACCACCGGGATCCAGTTCAGGAAAGGGCCCTTGGCTTTGAGGTAGCGTTCGGGGCTCATGCCCGCTGTCAGGTTGAAACTGTTGGCCAGGTGGCTGTGGTCGTAGTACCCGTGTTGAACTGCCACGTCGAGCCAATCCGGGTCGGGTTCGGATTCGAGCCGGCGTACCACGGCCTGGAACCGGACAACATTGCTGTAGGCTTTGGGCCCGAGGCCTACCTCGCGGTGGAAGAGATCGATGAGGTGTTTACCGGAGCACCCGAGCTTCTTGCTGATCGCGGCCACCCGCTGCGATCCATCCGTGCCGTTCATGGCTTCGAGCGCGAGCCCTACGCGCCATACTTCATGATGGTCCGGTCGGGCGATCCTCATCAGCGCGTCGCAGACCGCAGCGATGATGCCATCCGCTCCATGGCGTTCCCAATGCTCTCCGATGCGATCGCGCACGGCGTTGAAGGCTCCTCCCCAGAGATCCACCAAGGGCACCACGCGATCGTTCAGTTCGCACATCGGCAGGCCCGTGAATCTCCGCGCCTTGCCCGGCTTGAACCGCACGACGATCATGGCCGAACCATCGCCGCACTCTATGATGTAGCGGCTGGAGCGCATGCCGCTGATCCAACCTTTACTGAAGGTGGTATGGTCCCTTCCTTGTTCGCTGTGGTAAAGCTTCTTCGCACGCGCACCCAGGTCGATCACCAGGTCGATGCCTCCATCGGGAAGAAAGATTTCACGCTCGTGTTCGAAGTGATGGCCTTCGTGAAAGGTGATCGCCTCCACGCTATCGACGAGCGGCCCCGTTGGTGGTTGAACGATGAGCGTGGGCATGGTCTTCAAGCAAGGGATAGGGCCCTCTCAACCACCGCGTTCGATGACGTCCTTCATCCGTTGTATATCGGCGGCCACCGGCTTGTTGAAGATCACGCTGCTGAAGGTTTTCATTGGGCGGCTGGTCCGGTTGCCAAAATACCGGCTGGCCGGGCCGTCCCAATGAACAGGTTGAGGCCCAACCGTTCGTCACAGGCACCGCTGGCCCGCACATATCTCTTCCGGTTGGATGTGTGATGGAAGAACATTGTGCACCCTTGTAGCTGATGTCCGATCACCGCTGAAGCTTTCTTCGAGGCTCAGACCGAACGGATAACAGCGTTTTGCGCATGGACAGAGCCATCGATACACGACCCGCCCGCCGCAAGCGCATGATCGCGCTCGGTTGTGCAGGCGGCATCCTCTTGATCGCGATCGCCTTCTGGAGCAGTTCGTTCACGACCAGTCGTGTGCGGGTTGAAGAAGCCAAGGTGCAGATCGGCACGGTGGAGAAGGGCATGTTCCGCGAGTTCATTCCGGTTACGGGAACGGTGCAGCCGATCCAAACGGTGTTTCTCGACGCTCCGGAAGGTGGTACGGTGAAGCAGCGCTTCGTGGAAGATGGCCATATGGTGAAAGCCGGTGAAGCGATCATCGAACTGAGCAATCCACAACTGCACATGGACGCCATCAACCGCGAGGCGCAGTTGCTCGACCAGCAGAACAACCTGCGCAACACGCGCCTGGCCATGGACCAACAGACCACGCGGCTGAAGGATGAACAGCTCAACTTGGAGAAAGACCTGAAACGCCTGGAGCGTGACCAGAAGATCGATGAGCGTTTGGCGCAGGACTCATTGCTGGCGCAGAACACCTTCCTGGGCAACACCGAGAACCTGCAATACATGCGCGAGAAACGCAAATTGGTCGCCGCCAATGTCCGCAGCGATTCGCTTTTCCGCCTGAGCCAGGTGGGATCGATCACCAACAACCTCGCGCTCATCGACCAGAACCTCGCCTTCCTGCGCGAGAACCTCCAGAACCTCGTGATCAAAGCTCCCATCGATGGCCAGTTGAGCGGGTTGAACGTGGAGCTCGGACAGACCAAGCAGCGCGGCGAGCGCATCGCGCAGATCGATGTGCTCGAAGGCTTCAAGGTGCGCGCGCGCATACCCGAGCACTATGTGAGCCGCGTGAGCATGGGCTTGAGCGGAACGTTCGCACACGCGGGCAAAGAGCATGCGATCGAGATCTTCAAGGTATATCCGGAAGTGAGCAACGGTGAGTTCGATGTGGACCTCCGCTTCCAGGGTGCAGCACCCGATGGCATCCGCCGCGGGCAGACCTTCCAAGTACGCCTTCAACTGAGCGAGGACATGGAAGCGGTGATGCTGCCGCGCGGACCGTTCTTCCAGGACACCGGTGGGCAATGGGTTTACGTGATCGACACCGAAGGCAAAGCCACCAAGCGCAGCGTGAAGCTCGGCCGCCAGAACCCGGACATGTACGAAGTGCTCGAAGGCCTCCAGCCCGGTGATCGGGTGGTGACCAGCCGCTATGTGCAGTTCAACGACGCTGACGAACTCTTGATAGAATGAGCCACAGGTTGCAGGCCTCAGACCACAAGCTGATGGAGCCTGAGGCCTGAGGCCTGTAGCCTGCAGCCTCCCAACCCCAACAACCAATCGCTAGAACCATGAGCCTCCTGAAAACGCAGAACCTCTCGAAAGTGTACCGCACCGATACGGTGGAAACCACCGCCCTCAATGAGGTGAGCCTCTCCATCGCCCAGGGTGAGTTCGTGGCGATCATGGGTCCCAGCGGTTGTGGGAAATCCACCTTGCTCAACATCATCGGGCTGCTCGACTCGCCCAGCAGCGGGAGCTACTACGTGAGCGGCGAGGACGTGAGCGGCTACAACGAACGCAAGCGCGCCGAGGTACGCAAGAACACCATCGGTTTCGTGTTCCAGAGCTTCAATCTCATCGACGAGCTGACCGTGGCCGAGAACATCGAGCTGCCGTTGATCTACACCGGCCTTGGCAAGGCGGAACGCAAGCAACGCACGGAGGCTGCCATGGAACGCATGGGCATCGCGCACCGGGCGAAGCACTTCCCGCAGCAGCTCAGCGGCGGCCAGCAGCAACGCGTGGCCATTGCGCGCGCCGTGGTGAACAACCCCAAGCTCATCCTCGCGGATGAACCGACGGGGAACCTGGACAGCGCCATGGGCGAAGAGGTGATGAACCTGCTCACCGAACTGAACAAAGCCGGCACCACGATCATCATCGTGACGCACAGCATGCGCGATGCGGGTTACGCGCAGCGCACGATCAAATTGCTGGATGGTAAGCTGGTGGGGGCGGAAGTGCCCGCTTCAACGCTGCTCTAACGAACAAGGAGCGGTAGCACGGGCAGGAGGCAATTGCCCCTGGTCCTGCCCCTGCGCCTCTCAACCGGGATCCCATGCTCAAGAACTATTTCCTCATCGCCTGGCGCACGCTGAAGCGCGACAAGCTCTTCGCTGCGCTCAACATCATCGGGCTCGCCATCGGTATCGTGGCCTGCATGCTCATCTACATCTACGTGCAGGATGAACTGAGTTTCGATGCGCACCACAAGAAGGCGGACCGGATATACCGCGTGCAGGCGCACTACAAGTTCGGCGATACCAAGGACGATTTCGGCATCACACCCTTCCCGATCATGGAGGCGCTGCTGAAGGAGTACCCCGAGATCGAGAGCGGTGTTTCGCTGTACCAACTGGGTTCCACCACGTTGGAGTACGAGGGCAAACCCTACGTAGCGGAGGATGGCTACAACGCCGACACGAGCTTCTTCCGCGACTTCGATTTCACCTTCGTGAAGGGCGGCCCCGACGCGCTCGACGAACCGGACAACATCGTGATCATGCAGGAGATGGCCACGCGCATGTTCGGCGACGTGGATCCGATCGGCAAGATGGTCCAACGCAACAACCGCACCTTGCGGGTGGCTGCGGTGATCGACGGGAAAGCGGAGAACACGCACATCCCGATGGGCGTCTTCATGAGCCGCCTGGGTATGCCGCCTCAGGCGAAGGAGCAGCTGGGCCAGAGCTGGGGCAACAACAGTTGTTTCAACTATCTGGTGCTGGCGCCTGGTGTGAACGAGCGGGACTTCCAAGGGAAGATGGACGCCTTCGTCACGAAGTACATCATACCCGCATGGGGCGGCCAGAACTTCCACGGCGAGATCAGCTTCAACCTGGAGCCGCTGCGCGATGTGCACTTCAACAACGACCTGATCTACGACACGCCGAAGAAGGGCAACAAGGCCTACGTCACGCTGTTCGCGATCGTGGCGGTGCTCATTCTCGCCATCGCCTGCATCAACTACATCAATATGAGCACGGCCGACGCCACGCGCCGCGCCAAGGAAGTGGCGCTGCGGAAAGTCTCCGGCGCGCAGCGTGGTCAGTTGGTGGCGCAGTTCATCGGGGGCAGTGTCATGATCGCCCTCATCGGCATCATCGTCGCGCTGGGCGCGCTGTGGCTTTGTCTGCCCGCCTTCAACACGCTTACCGAAAAGGAGATCGGGATGGACTATCTGTTACAGGGCAGTTTCGCCGGTGTGATCCTGTTGATCGTGCTCACCATCGGTGTGCTGGCCGGCAGTTATCCTGCCTTCTTCCTCTCGCGCTTCTCACCACAACTGCTCCTGAAGGAAGGTGTGGCCAGCGGGGCAGGGAAGGGGCGCGTGCGCAAAGTGCTCATGGGCGCGCAGTTCGCGATCGCGCTCTTCATGGTGGTGGGTACGCTGGCCGTCTTCGCGCAGCTGCATTGGTTGCGCACCAGCGACATGGGCTTCCGCAAGGAGCAATTGTTGAGCATCACCATGCCGCAACCGCGAGGCGATGACACTCTTGCCTGGGACGCTCTCCGGCCGGTGAAGCAGGAGTTGATGCGCGAGAGCTTCGTCACCGGTGCGTCCTTCACGCAAAGTCTTCCTGGCCAGAGCGGCGGCCGTTGGGTGTTGCAAGTGAACACGCCGGAGGGGCGCATCGACAAGCCGATGCCCACCTTGAACGTGGATGCTGATTTCCCCGAGCTGCTCGGCCTGCAGATCGCAGCTGGCCGGATCTTCGATCCCAAGATCCCCAGCGATGCGGAGACCGCCGTGGTGGTGAACGAGAGCGCCGTGAAAGCCTTCGGCTGGAAGGACCCCTTGGCGGAGAAGATCTACATCCCCGGCGATGCGCAGGCCACGCCTCCGCAGCCGGAGCAGGCGCTCACGGTGATCGGGGTGGTGAAGGATTTCCATTACGCGAGCATGCACACACCGATAGAGCCGCTGTGCATTTTCCAGAGCAGTCAGCGTTACGGCGTGCAGAACCTGGTGCTGCGTCTTGCACCCGGTGAAGTGGGCCCGCAGCTCGCCGCCTTGCAGAAACGCTGGAGCACCCTGCGCCCGAACGACGATTGGGAAGCGACCTTCCTCACCGACAGCATCGCGCAGCTGTACCAAGCAGAGGACAAACTCTTCCGCGTGTTCACCGCGTTCGCCGTGCTCACCATCCTCCTCACCGTCATGGGCCTGTACGGTCTCGCCTACTTCACCGCGAAACAGCGCACGCGCGAGATCGGTATCCGCCGTGTGATGGGCGCACCGCTACTGGATATCGTGCGGCGGATGAACCGCGAGTTCGTTGTGCTCTTGGGACTTGCACTGCTTGTGGCCTTCCCATTGGCGTTCTATGCCATCGGCCGCTGGCTGGA
>JBATMK010000014.1:0-13081 GCA_049289815.1 Flavobacteriales bacterium | reverse complement strand
CCTTCAAGTAGTAAATACCGTTGCTCTGGGAGGTGAGGTCCATCTCCTTGCGGTACACCCCTACGAAAGCATTCAAGCGATCGGTGAAAGTCACTTGGCCCAAGGTGTTCATGATCTCCACCTGCACGTCGGTCTTATCGTTCACAGTGAACTGGAAACTGAAAAGGCCATTGTTCGGGTTGGGCTGGATCAGCACGGTACCATCCACATCGGCCGCGCTCGCCAGGTCCTTGTATATGACCCCCGTGCGATCATCGCCACCCAGGGAAACATAGTAGTCGCCGTTGTTGGCCAATTCGCCCGTCCACGCATCGTTCACCAGTTCGATCTGGGCCTTTCCGCTGACCGGTACCATCATCACGGTGAATTCATGCCCGGCCTCCAATGCCAGATCGTTGGTCGAAAGCGGGCTGAAACTGAACCCGGCGAAAACCTGGTAGAAGTGGTTGCCGTTCTCACGCACCGGACCACTGGGGTGCACGGTGATCGCATTGCTCATGGCATCCGTCTGAACCACATCGCCCAGCGAAGCCCCGGAACTCTTGTCCCAACGCAGCGAGAACACGATGCTGGAGAGGATGCCGGAGAAATTCTCCTCGGGGCGCAGCCGCACTTCAACCTGGCCATCCTGGTTGTTGTAAATGCCAACATCCACTGCGCTTTGGGCGCAGAGGCCGAGCGGAAGAACGAGGCCGAGAGCAAGGGTGTGGAGTGAACGCTTCATTTACGATCGTGTTTACGGAAGTTGTTGATGGCGCACGGCCAGAGGAACGGTTCCTCCGATATTTGAGAGAATGATGTCGCGGTCGTTGGCGGCACCCGTGTATTTGATGTACCCGTCCAAGTTGGTATCGTTCATCGAATACCCCGATACCACGGTCGTAGGCACAATGCCCCCGATGGCCGATAGGATGGGATCGCGGTCGTTCATGGTGCCGACATACTTCAGGTCGGGGTCCAAAATACTGTTGCCCGCCCACAGAAGCAATACCCCCGAGACGTTCAGGCGGGCGTCCGTCCCGTAACAAGCCAGACCTGTCGAGGCCATATCCAGTACCACCGGGTCGGTACCGAAGGAAACCGGTTGGACGGTCATGGCGCCGAAATGGTTCCGGTGCCGCACGGCGACATAGTAAGCCGGAAGATCCACGGCGCATTCCAGTGGCGATATCCCATCCAGGCCAACGACATCACCGTCGCGCTGCACAAGGCCGGCCATCGTGTGCAGGATGGTTGACGGAGCCACGCTTGAACGCAGTTCAACCAACACCCAATCCACGATGGCATTGCTGCCCGTCAGAGACAACACTGCGGGGGCAATGCTCTCGCCCGATGTTCCGGCCCGCTGATAACCCAGCGCGCTGTATGGCTCCGCAAGCGGCACAAGGCCTGCCGTGCGCAGCGCATCCTTCATCAATCCTGTGGCTTCCTCATACGGTCCTTGCAGCAATACGCGCAGATCCAAGGTGGCCCAGCGCGGGCAGGCGAATTGCTGGGGTCCACTTGTGCCCGAAACAATGGGGTCATCGGTACCAGGTGAATTGTTCGCCCCGCGCGTGCCGTTGTGCCCGTTGGGCGATAGATCCAGAACATCCTGTTGGGTCGGGTCCTGGTCGAAGGTCCAATACGCTGAGAGGCCACTGCTCAAGGGATCGATCCGCACGTTCTTGTATGTCAACAACTGCCCAGGTGTCCGGGCATGGTTCCAAATGCGCACCTCGTCAAGTGCGCCGCCCAGTTTACCGGGGATCAGGCCGTCGCCGAGGGCATACACCCACATGGTACCGGTGAAAGGGGTTGCACTGGCGGCCATGTCCTGAACACCGTCAACGAACAACTTCAACGCATTGCCCGCACGCGTAATGGCGTAGTGATGCCATTCATTTGCAACGATGGTCTGGGAACCGGTGAGCCGGTCGGCCACCTTGTACAAATGGATCCTTCCGTTCTTCAGGTCCAGGCTGAAGTCGGTGCTGTTCCCCATGATCGCATCCGCATCCGTGATACCTGGATCGACCTTCAACCAGAATTCGAAAGTGAGATCACCAACAACGGTGAACGGTGTGATGCTCACCAGATCGTTCACCCCGTCGAACACCATGGCTTGCCCACAATTGCCACAACCGCCGTTGAATGCGAAATGAGCTGTGAGGGTATCGCCACCGGCCGGCACCGTGTATTGGTGTGTAAAGGCCCCACCATCGCTCCAGCCCGTGAACGAATATCCAGCGTAGTTCAAGCACTGTTCACCTAATGGAATGCTCATGGTGAGCTGCGAACCGATCGCCTGGTCGGTGATCACCGGGGCCGTCAAGGGCAACCCATCCATGAACATCTGGAGGCCCGGGGGATCGGTACGCATCAACACATCCACCTTCTCGGGGAACACTTCGATCGTTGCGCTGGATTGCAAGCCATCCACGTCGACTACCACCACGGTGACCGTGATCCATGTATTGCCGCTGAAGCCATGCCCGGAGGATGGAAGAATGAGATCGAACGTGTTCGAACCACCTCCGGTCTGATCCGGGTGGATATGCTGGTCGTGATTGAACACGGCCGTCCATGTGTAGTTGCCTGGTGGCAGTGGATCATCGTCCGAAGCCGATGCTATGAAGGTGATGGCATCGCCTGCATGGAAATAGGATCCGTTCAAAGGCGAGGTGATCTCAACTGTCGGAGGTGTTCCCACCATCACCTGCACCGATGGGCATGCCGTGGAGCTGTTCCCGTCGCTCACCACCACCCGTGCGAGGTACATCCCTTCACTCCCATACACATGACCCACCGAGGCACCCGGCAACGGGGCCGTTTGATCACCTGGATCCCACAGGTAAGAAAGTGTCTGTCCCTCCGGATCCGTAGCTGCGGCGGCCAACTGCACATTCAGCGTTGGCCCGGGGCCGGATGGTGGTGTTGCGGTGATCGCACCGCAGACCGGCGAAAGGTTCTGTGAGGTATAGATCCGGTGGATGCTACCGGTGAAGTTCACGTAATCATCGAAGAGGGTGATGTAGAACACCGAGCCGTCCGGGGCTTCGAGCAGCTTCACCACCGACAATGCCTTGACCCCGCCGAACATCAAGGAATCAACGAAGCCCTGATCCCCGGTGACGTTCCCGTTCCCGTCGAACGACAGGCAATGGATGTAGCCACGCACGTAGTCGGAATAAAAGAGTTTGCCCGCGTAGCCGCCGAACATGCTGCCGTGGTAAACGAACCCGGGAATGATCGCAGCACCTTCACCCGCGTGCTGATAGGTGTGGATGGGGTCGTCGAATTGGACATCGGCACACATGCCCAAGGCGGTTCGTCCGGAGTCACCGCAGGCCGGCCACCCATAGTTGGCACCCGGGCGGCCCAGGTGAAGATCCTCCCATGAAATATTGATGTCGTTGCCGCCTACCTCGCCGAGCAACAACCGTCCTGTTGGCGGGTCGTACGTGCCGCGGAACGGACTGCGCAGGCCCCAGCTATGGATCGTCTTCAAGATGCCGTTCGCGTTGAAGATGCCAGGGGTCGTATCGTAGAACGGATTGTTGGTCGGGATCGTGCCGTCGCGGTTGAAGCGGTGCACTTTCCCGAACGGGCCGGCGAGGTCCTGTGCGGTCTGCGCGCGGAAGTCATCGCCCACCGCCAGTAGCATGGTACCATCATTGGCGATCACCAGTGTACCCCCACCGTGGCAACAGTCCATATACGGCACACTGCTTTCCCACACCACGAATTCGCTGCTCAACGATGCCGTATTCCCTTGATGTGTGAACCGGGCGACCCGGTTCTTCTGCGCCGCCGTGCCGTAATACAAGTAGAACCATCCGTTCTGCGAGAAGTCAGGGTCCAGGACGATCTCCACCAATCCATGTTCGTCGGCGAAATGGATGTTGGTGAGCGACATGTACAACTCCGGCACCACAGGTGGTTGGTCCACCGGGCCGGTGATGAAGATCTGGCCACTGAGTGATGTGATCAGCATGCGGCCATCGGGCAGGAATGCTGCGCTCGTGGGGGCATGGATGGTGTTGTCGATCAGTTGGTGCTGGAAGGGCGCTATCTGGGCCGATACGGGCCGCTGAAGTGCAGCGCCGAACAAAAGCAAGATCAAAAGCCTTTTCAGAAGAGTACCCACGCGATCGGCCATGTTATATCCGCGATTGGTACGGTGCATTGACGAACGAAGGTGCGTGCATCGGGAGGGCCTTGGACCAATGAGGGGATGGCGTCGGCAAAAATAGACCTGCCATCACCTTTCCCATCCCGCGACTTTCCCCCACACCCCTTGAAAACCGAACAGGGGTCCTGATGGGGACCCCTGCACGGTACCTGCAAGGAAAAATTGATGGAACCAACCTCGGCCGGAGGATCATCCTGCCTCGGTTGATGCAAAGACGCCGACCTTTGGGGGGGGTTGCCGCCTACCCTCAAAAAAAAATCAGGCAGTGAACCGGTAGCCCACCCCGCGGACCGAATGGAAGTATCGTGGCTCCTTCGCATCCACCTCGAAGTACTTCCGGAAGGCCATGATGAAATTGTCGATGGTGCGTGTGGTCGGGAACACATCATAGCCCCAGACCTTTTGCAGGATGTCCTCCCGGCTCACCACCTCGTCCTTGCGCTCGATCAGGAGTTTCAAAAGCATCACCTCGCGCTTGCTCAACACCTTGCTCGATCCATCCCGGGCGACGATGGTGTAGCTGCGGAAGTCCACCGTATTGCCCCCGAAGGAGAAGGTTTCCAGGCTTGCCACACCTTGATCCCGTACCGATCTCGACAAGAGTTTCTTCACGCGCAACAGCAGTTCCTCCAGTTCGAAGGGCTTCCCCAAGTGATCGTCGCCGGCACGCAAGCCACGCACACGATCAGCTCCTGTGTTGCGGGCGGTGAGGAAGAGCACCGGGGTGGTGTTCCCTTCCAGCCGGATGGTTTCGCAAATGGTGAATCCGTCCACGTCAGGCAGCATCACATCCAGGATGATCAGGTCGAAGCGGGCCCCGTGTATCCGGTCCAGTGCCTCCGAGCCGCGTGAAGCCGTGGTCACATCATAGCCCTCCATCTTGAAGTTCAGCTTGAGGGTGCTGCGGAGGGTCTCCTCATCCTCCACCAGCAGGATGCGCACAGGTGCTTGGTCGGTCTCCATGTGTTCCACCGCGACGGATCGTGGGTGCGCAAAAATGGCACGGCTACTTTTACCCACCTATCACGCGTTCATGTTCACCCCCCAACAGATCGAAGCCGCCAATAGCATGAGACGTGGTTCCTTGCTGGAAACCTTGGGCATCCGATTCGTGGGAAGCGCTGCCGGCACCTTCGCGGCCACCATGCCCGTGGAAGCGCGCACCTTCCAGCCCATGGGTATGTTGCACGGTGGTGCCACGGCCGCGTTGGCCGAATCGCTAGGCAGCACGGGCAGCTACATGCTCATCGACATGCAAACGCAGGGCGTGGTCGGGATCGAGGTGAACGCCAACCACTTGAAAGGCGTCCGTTCGGGAACGGTCACGGCCACAGGTACGCTGGTGCACAAGGGCCGCACCATCCATGTCTGGGACATACGGGTAACCGATGACCAAGGCGCGTTGGTAGCAGTATGCCGACTTACGAACCTGATCATAGCGGGCGGTAAATGAACGTGCGCATCCGAGAAGCGCTGGAACGCTGCCTTGCCGATGGGCTCACCTTCGCAGCGTTCAGGCTCCCCGACGGTCCGGTGCAACTCTGGGTGCAAACGGACCCGAACGTCGAGCAGGTTTCCACTGACCTGCTGGCCAAGTTGAAGGATCGCTTCGCTATTGCCCCTTTCCTTTCCAGTACCGGGCAAGTGATGGCGCTGCGGCCCGACCTGCGGATCGTGTTCGACGTTGACGAGGCCGATCTCGAAGCCCTTTATGATCGCACGAGCGTCGAACTCGGATCAGCGACCGACGGCCCAGCAACCGTGGAGCCATCCATAACGCGGCCACGGTTCGAAGCAGCGATCACCGAAGCGAAAGCAGCGTTCGAAATAGGTACCATGGAGAAGGTGGTGCTATCGCGCACCATTGATCAACCCTGCGGCCGCGGCCTTTTGCCGTGGTTGTTCGCCGACGCACTGGAGCAACGGCCGCTCGCGCTCGTTGCCTTAGTACACACCGTGAACACGGGCACTTGGCTGGGGGCATCGCCCGAGCGGCTCCTGCAGGCCGACGGTGATCGCGTTTCCGCCGACGCACTGGCCGGAACGGCACCTATTGCCGCAGCACCGCGCACCCTCGAGAGCTGGGGCGCCAAGGAGCGCGATGAACAAGCGATGGTCGCCAAGAGCGTGTTGAACACCTTCATCGAGGCCGGGTTGGAAGAGCTGCATGTGCGAGGACCCGAAGCCATCGAAGCCGGACCGGTTGTGCATCTGCGCAGCAGCATCCACGCACGGCTCGCAGGTCGATCCCTAGCGGGTTTGGCCATGGCCCTGCATCCCACACCAGCTGTTTGCGGCATGCCCCGCCAGACCGCTATGAACTTCATCGCGGAACATGAACCGCACGACCGGCACCTCTACGCCGGGTTCTGGGGGCCTTGGCAAACGGGACGGCGCACGGACCTGTTCGTGAACATCCGCTGCCTGCATGCGGTGAACGATCGGGCGATCATCCACACCGGTGCCGGCATCACTGCCGGAAGCATCGCCGAAAAGGAATGGAGCGAAATGGAGCACAAGGCGCGCACGTGGACCCAAGCCATCGAGGTGCTCCGGCACGGCCGGGTATCTTAGCCACCCGCCCCGGATGCCCACTTCCGATCACTTCACGGCCGCCGAACTCGCACGCCTCTGTGCGGCCAAGGGCATCGCCAACGCCGTGATCAGCCCAGGTTCGCGCAGCGCGCCTTTGGTCATCGCCTTCAACAAACAGAAAGGCATCACCTGCATGCAGGTGATCGATGAACGCAGCGCCGCCTTCTTCGCCTTGGGCATGGCGCAGCAACTGCACGCACCCGTGGCGTTGATCTGCACCAGCGGAAGCGCGGTGCTCAATTACGGTCCTGCGATCGCTGAGGCATTCTATCAGCGCATCCCGTTGTTGGTCATCACGGCCGACCGACCGGAGGAATGGGAGGATCAAGGGGAAGGACAGGCCATCCGCCAACGTGGCGTGCTTGCCTTGCACATGAAGCGTAGCGTTCAGTTGCCGCGGGATCCCCAGGATGATCTCGCACGCTGGCACTGCGGAAGACTGATCAACGAAGTGATCGATGCGACGCTGCTGCCCGTGTCCGGACCGGTGCACGTGAACGTGCCGTTCTCGGAGCCGCTCTATGGAACCGTCGAACAGGCTTCCAGCCTGTTCAACGATAAAGGACAGGCGGGACGCCTGTCCAACCTTATCGCACCGATGATGACGGAGTCTTTCATCCTGCCGGATCAGGCGCGCTGGCTGATCCACCAGCTCTCTTCAAGCTTGAAGGTGATGGTGCTGGCTGGTCAGGGCCACTGGAGCGAGGGCATGAAGAAGCAGTTGCATCAACTCGCCTCACTGCCCCAGGTCACCGTTCACACGGAGGCTACCAGCAATCTGGATGATCCCGCCTTCATCACCTGCATCGATCGCGCGATCGAAGGCATCAACGAGAAGAATGAGAAAGACCTGAAGCCCGATGTGCTCATCACGTTCGGTGGGGCCATCGTGAGCAAGCGCGTGAAATCTCTCCTGCGGAAGTGGAAGCCGGCGCAGCACTGGAACATCGACGTCGGACAGCGACTTTACGACACCTACCAAAGTCTTACGCACGACATCGCAGTGAGCCCGGAGATCTTCTTCGCGCAGATCAGCGCATCGGTGAAGGGCAGTGAGAGCATGTACCGCGACGCGTGGAAGCTGGTGGACGAGCGCACACGCGGTGCCCATCATCGGATCATC
Source organism: Flavobacteriales bacterium (assembly GCA_049289815.1). Lineage (GTDB taxonomy): Bacteria > Bacteroidota > Bacteroidia > Flavobacteriales_F > PHOS-HE28 > PHOS-HE28. The sequence goes on along the minus strand of JBATMK010000014.1, from coordinate 5,189 downwards.
GCCGAGGCACCGTTCTGCGACCTTACCGTGTTCAGCATCCTCAACGACCGCATCCCAGGCAGCAGCGATGTGCAACTGGCCAACAGCACACCGGCCCGTTATGCCCAGTTGTTCGATCGTGTGCGCGGCCATCGCTGGTTCGGCAACCGCGGCACCAGCGGCATCGATGGTTGCACAAGCACCGCTGTCGGGGCGGCGCACGCCACAGGCAAGCTCACGACACTCATCATCGGCGATACGGCCTTCTGCTATGACAGCAATGCGTTCTGGAACGAGCGCCTTTCCCCCTTGTTGAAACTGATCGTGATCGACAACGGCGGCGGCAACATCTTCCGCTTCATCGATGGGCCGGACAAGGACGCGGATCTGCTTCCCTGGTTCGAAGCACCGCATACCCGAAACATCGAAAAGCTGGTGAAGAGCTATGACCTTCCGTACTACGGCGCGAACGACCGCGCTTCATTGGAGACCGGTCTCGACAAACTTTACGCAACGCACGACAAGCCCGCCGTGCTGCACATCACCACCGACGCGCTCACTTCACCCAAGGTGCTGCGCGACTATTTCAAACGACTCCGCGACGCATGAGCCAGCGCGATTGGAAGACCATCAAGAAGTACACGGACATCCGGTTCGAGTATTTCGAAGGCATCGGCAAGATCACGATCAACCGGCCCGAGGTGTACAACGCTTTCCGGCCGGAGACCAACACGGAGATGATCGAAGCGATGGACATCGCGCGCGAGGACCCGAACATCGGGGTGGTGGTATTGACCGGCGAAGGCGACAAAGCCTTCTGCAGTGGCGGCGACCAGAACGTGAAGGGCCGTGGCGGCTACATCGGTACCGATGGCATACCGCGCCTCAACGTGCTCGATCTGCACAAACGCATCCGCGAGATCCCCAAGCCCGTTGTGGCCATGGTGAACGGCTACGCCATCGGCGGTGGTCACGTGCTCCATGTGGTCTGCGACCTCACGATCGCTGCCGATCACGCGCGCTTCGGGCAGACAGGACCTAAAGTGGGCAGCTTCGATGCAGGTTTCGGAAGCAGCTACCTCGCGCGACATGTCGGACAGAAGAAGGCCCGCGAGATCTGGTTCCTCTGCCTGCAATACAGCGCACAAGAAGCCTTCGACATGGGCATGGTGAACAAGGTGGTCCCGTTGGCGCAACTGGAGGACACGACCGTGGAATGGTGCAGCATCATGATGCAACGCAGCCCCATGGCGTTACGCATGATCAAGCGCGGCCTCAACGCCGAGCTTGACGGCCAACGCGGCTTGATGGAGTTCGCCGGCGATGCTACGCTGATGTACTACCTCATGGATGAAGCGCAGGAAGGACGCAACGCGTTCATGGAGAAGCGCACGCCTGACTTCAAGAAGTTCCCCAAGTTCCCGTGAAGCGCTGGCTCCAGGCCTTCCGCCTGCGCACATTGCCTTTGGCGGTGAGCAGCATCGTCGTGGGAAGTGCCGTTGCTTTCTTCATGGACGAGTTGGATGCATGGGGGTTCGAGCCGATCGTGTTCGGCCTCGCACTCCTAACCGCCGTCCTGCTTCAGATCCTCAGCAACCTGGCCAACGACCTAGGCGATCACCAGCATGGCACGGATAACCAAGACCGCATTGGTCCTCAGCGCGCAGTGCAGAGCGGCGCCATCTCACCAGCGGCAATGAAACGTGCGATGATGATCTGCGGTGCACTGGCGTTCATCAGCGGCTGTGCACTCATCACAGTTGCTCTCGGTTTTTCTTCAACCACTCTCCTCTTCTTATTACTCGGCCTCGCAGCCATCGGCGCGGCTGTGAAGTACACCTTCGGCAAGAACTCGTACGGCTATGCCGGGCTTGGCGACATCAGCGTCTTCCTGTTCTTCGGCATCGTGGGCGTTTGCGGCACCTTCTATCTGCACACGCGCAGCATGGACTGGACATTGCTCCTTCCCGCAGCTGCATTCGGTTTGCTCAGTGCCGGCGTCCTCAACCTGAACAACATGCGCGATATCCAGAACGACGCCGCAAGTGGGAAGCGCACGCTGGTGGTAAGGATGGGCGGCACGAACGCCAAGATCTACCACGCCACACTGGTCGTCGGTGGTGTCCTGTGCTTGCTTGCGTTCACGCTCACAGCCTTCTTGGGTCCGTGGCAACTCCTGTTCTTGCTGGTGGTCCCCGGCTTCATCATCCACTTGCGGCGTGTCATGTCGAACACCGACCCCAGAGCCCTCGATCCCCAACTCAAGGTGTTGGCAATGGGCACCTTCTTCACCGCGCTGCTGTTTTCCTTGGGCCTCATCTTAGCGGTATGATCCGCGCGGCCTGGAAGGAGATCACCCTCACGCCGAAGTTCGAACTGGGCACATCCAAGGGCCCGATCACCGCGCGCACGGTGTGGTACTTGATCGCCTGGAACGAGGATCGCCCCGAAGTGAAGGGCATCGGCGAGGCCGCCCTGTTCCCCGGTCACAGCAAGGAATTCCCGGCTGAGGTGAAGACCAAGCTCCTGGAGCTATGCCTGGACACGTCCAACTGGCGGCAACGCCTCACGGACGATCTGGTGGATGTCCCGAGCGTTCGCTTCGCCGTGGAGCAATGCTTGAAGGATCTCGATGCCAGCGGGAGCAAGATCCTCTTCCCATCATCCTTCACGCTCGGCAAGCAGGGCATCCCGATCAATGGCCTGGTCTGGATGGGCGAGAAGTCAACGTTGGAACGGCGCATCCGTGAACAGATCGCAGGAGGCTTCACCACGGTGAAGATGAAGATCGGCGCCATCGGTGTCCAAGATGAACTCGCCCTGTTGAAGAGCGTGCGCGATGAGTTCAGTGCCAAGGAGGTTGCGCTCCGTGTGGATGCCAACGGGGCGTTCGACGCCCGCAACGCGATGGATGTGCTGCAACGGCTTGCCGACCTGCAGGTGGAGAGCATCGAGCAGCCTATTGCGCCCGGCCTGTACGAAGTGATGGCCGAACTCTGCGAGCGCTCACCTATCCCGATCGCCCTTGATGAGGACCTCATCGGGCTGAACACACACGACGCCAAGACCGATCTGCTGGAGAACGTGAAGCCGCAGCACATCGTGATCAAGCCCAGCCTTGTTGGTGGCTGGGCGGCTGCCGAAGAATGGATCGCATTGGCAAAAGCACGCGGCATCGGCTGGTGGATCACCAGCGCCCTGGAAAGCAGCATCGGGCTGAACGCCGTTGCCCAATGGACCGCCACGCTCGGGACGAACGTGGCGCATGGACTTGGCACCGGTTCCGTTTACGCCGACAACATCCCCTCCCCCTTGCTTGCTTCAAAAGGGGAACTGCGGTACCGCCCGGAAGTGGATTGGGACCTGTCCCGCTTGCACGCCTGAACCGTGAACAACATGAGCACCTTCGAGCGCATCACCATCAACGGCGGAACGCTCGAGGGCGCCGCGATCATTGAAGCGGCCAACCGGATCCGCGAAGCACAGGGCAAGGCAGAGTGGACCCGATCATTGGAAGTGCTCCTCACCGAACTTGTCCTGCACACCGGCCCGCTGGCCGTGCAGACCAGCGGCACAACAGGTGAACCCAAGCCGCTGAAACTCTCGCGGCGCGACCTGATGGCCAGCGCTCGCCTGACTGCCACCACCTTCAAACTGCATGCGGGCGATCGCGCATTGCTTTGCCTGCCGTGCGAATACATCGCCGGCAAGATGATGGTGGTGCGCGCCTTCGTCATCGGACTCGATCTGCACGTGGTTGACCCGCGCGGCAGCTTACTCGAAAAGTTGAATACCAAGGATCGATTCCGCTTTGCAGCCATGGTGCCTCTGCAACTGCACCGTGCCATTCAGGAGGACAAGTCGCGGGTGGAAAAGCAGTTCGATACCATCCTCTTGGGCGGGGGACCGGTGAGCGAAGCCTTGATCGAGGACCTCCAAGGGGTTTCCGCGCGTGTGTTCCACACGTACGGCAGCACTGAAACGGTGACGCACATCGCGATCCGCCAATTGAACGGCAGCGACCGCAGCAACATGTTCACGGCGCTGGGTGATGTTACCCTCGACCAGGATGATCGGGGCTGCTTGATCGTGTACACCCCGCACCTGAGCACGAAGGCCCATATCACCAACGATGTGGTGGACCTGCTCGACAACCGGCACTTCCGCTGGCTGGGCCGGTACGACAATGTGATCCTGAGCGGCGGACTGAAGATCTTCCCCGAGCAACTGGAAGCGAAGACGGCGGGTATCGTTCCGTATCCGCACTACTTCACCTCATACCCGGAGGACAAGCTTGGCCAGGCGGTGATGTTGGTGCTCGAGATCGAAGAACCTTCCGAGGAAGTCGTCCAGGAAGTGCTCGACAAGGTGAAGGAAGTTTTAGGCGAATACGAGCTACCGCGTCGGATCATGGCGCGCAAGGCATTCCAGCGCACCACCAGCGGAAAGGTGATCAGGACGGAGTAGCGGGACTACTTCAATTTGTTCGCCGCCTCTTTATCGAAGGGCTCTTCATCGTCCTCCAGCGGCCGCGCGTTCGTATAGGTGCGCCACTTCTCCAGCACGCCTTGCATGTCGGGCGGTAGCGGGCTTTCGAAGGTCATGCGTTTGCCGGTGGTGGGATGGTCGATCTCCAGCAGGTGCGCGTGCAGGGCCTGGCGTGGGAGCATCTTGAAACAGTTCATGACGAACTGCTTGTACTTGGTGAAGACCGTTCCCTTCAGCACCTGGTTGCCACTGTAGTCGGCATCGTTGAAGAGCGGGTGACCGATCCAGCGCATGTGCGCACGGATCTGGTGCGTGCGCCCGGTTTCCAGTTTGCACTCCACCAACGTGACGTACGTGAACCGCTCCACCACTTTCCAATGGGTAATGGCCGTCTTGCCCTGCTCGCCATCGGCGAACACCTGCATGATGGTGCGATCCTTCAACGAACGGCCGAGGTTGCCTTCGATCGTGCCTTCATCATCTGCGAAATCGCCCCAGACCAGCGCGTAGTACCGCCTGTCGTTGGTGCGATCGAAGAACTGGCGGCTCAGGTGCGAGAGCGCTTCCTCCGTTTTGCCGATCACCATCACACCGCTTGTGTCCTTGTCCAACCGGTGAACGAGGCCGGGGCGCGGCGTCGGCTGGTTCTTCGCGCTGGGCAACTTGCCGAAATGGAACATCAACGCGTTCACCAATGTGCCGGTCCAATTGCCGTGGCCCGG
>JBATMK010000013.1:0-2314 GCA_049289815.1 Flavobacteriales bacterium | reverse complement strand
CTCGTACACCGGAACGAAGGAGAGCATGTCGGTGAAGACATCGCTGTCCAGCACACCATCCCGTTTCACCCTTTGGATCAGCCCTTGCACACGCTCGTTCATGAGGCTGTCGGCCTCCTCGGCTGTCTGGCCCAGTTGGGTGATGTGGAAGATGGCCAGGTAGCTGTTGGCCTTGGCGTTCATCATGGCGTTCACCTCCAGGTAGAGCTGATTGCCTTGCACGGTGGCTTTCACCGGTTGTTCGGCTTGTTGGAAGAAGATGCGGCTGTTCTCCTCGTACCACAGGTTCCCGAGGGCCTGGGGTTGGGCGTGAAGGCTGGTGGCCAGGACAGTGGGGAGAAGGATGGTTCGTAAGCGCATGGGAGTTCGTTTGGCCGCCCCGTACACCGGCACGTCCCAGGGGTTCGATGCATTAACGATCGTTTCATTTCCTGACTTTCGCAGCCGCTGGGCGAACTGCGCCTCGGATCCACTCTCTCACCCTCTCACCGCACTCTCCTTCATGCGCATAGGCATCGTCTGTTACCCCACCTTCGGCGGAAGCGGCGTGGTGGCCACTGAGCTCGGGCACGCATTGGCCGCCAAGGGCCATGTGGTTCACTTCATCACCTACCAGCAGCCCGTGCGATTGCGGCCTGAGGCGGGTAGTGTCCACTATCACGAGGTGCGTGTGAGCGACTATCCGTTGTTCGATTACCCGCCCTACGAACTTGTGCTCAGCAGCAAGTTGGTGGACGTGGCCAAGTACGAGAAGCTCGACCTGTTGCACGTGCACTACGCCATCCCTCATGCATCAGCAGCATACATGGCACAGCGGATCCTGGAGGCGCAGGGCATCCGCCTGCCCTTCGTAACAACGTTGCACGGGACCGACATCACCCTCGTCGGCCGTGATCCGAGCTTCGAGCCGGTGATCTCTTTCGCGATCGAACAGAGCAATGCGGTCACTGCGGTTTCAGAGAGTTTGAGGAAGGACACCTACGAACACTTCCACGTGCAGAGGGACATCCGTGTTGTGCCAAACTTCGTTTGCATCGACCAGTACAGCAGGGAGGGCGCATCATCCGTGCGCAAACGCTATGCACCCGCTGGCGAACGACTGTTGGTGCACGTGAGCAATTTCCGCCCGGTGAAACGCGTGGACGACGTGATGGCGATGTTCAAGCGGGTGCGCGCGCAAATGCCGGCCAAACTGCTGCTCATCGGCGATGGGCCGGAACGGCAGCGCATCGAGGCCGCCTGCCGCCAGAGCGAATACTGCGGCGATGTGTTCTTCCTCGGCAAGCTCACCGTGCCGGAGGATGTGCTGGTGGCCTGCGATCTCTTCGTGCTCACCAGCGAAACGGAGAGCTTCGGTCTTGCCGCCTTGGAAGCCATGGCCTGCGGCGTGCCTGTCGTGAGCACCAACACCGGTGGCACACCTGAAGTGAACCGCGACGGTGTGAGCGGTCTCCTCAGTCCGGTGGGTGATGTGGAGGCCATGAGCGCGAACGCGCTGGCGATCCTCCGCGACGACGCCACCCTTGCGCGCTACCGCGAAGGCGCGTTCAGCGAGGCCAAACGCTTCGACGTGGACAAGGTGCTCCCGGTGTACGAGGCCTTGTACGCGGAGGTGATCGGAACGAAGTAGGCCCGATGGATCGGGACCAAGAAGCATGGAGCGGATCAGTGATCGGGTGAGCGTTGAGCGCTCCAAGGACCGGATGACGGTGGTGATCAGTGCACGCCTCGCACGGGCCAAGGAAGGGTTGCTCATGGCGTGGGTGCTGATGTGGACGGTGTGCGGCGGCGTTTTCATCCACCAGTTCGCCACGTTGCCGAGCGGTTCCATGCGCGCCTTCATGCTGGGCATGTGCGCGTTCTGGTTGTTCTACGAATTGCGCATCGGCCGCACGCTGCTTTGGCGCATGAAGGGTTTTGAGATCTGGCGGGTGAAGGATGGCATCCTTACGATCAAGGACAGCATCTTCGGGTATGGCAAGGCGCACGACTGGTTCACCGCCAACATCAAGGACCTGGGCTTCGTGCCGATCGACCGCAACGACTGGCGCATGCAGTTCACCGACAGCTTCTGGACGATGGCTGGGGAGCGGCTCACCTTCACCCACTTGGAAAAGCGGGTGGCCTTCGGCAAGGGCTTGAGCGATGAAGAGGCCAGCGCACTGGTGAAGATCCTCAAGGACCGGATCGCGCAGGAACGCAAGAGCGATCAGTAGGCTTCGATGCGGAAGGCGTTGCCGCTCAATCGCAACGTGCGCACGCTGTCGATCGTCGACTCCAGGATCATGCGCTGGGCGGCGGGGGAGGCAAGCAC
>JBATMK010000012.1:0-2999 GCA_049289815.1 Flavobacteriales bacterium | reverse complement strand
CCAGAATGGGATCGCGGTCGTTGCTGGCGCCGGTGTACCGCAGACTTCCGTCGCGGACCACATTCCCCGACCATTGCGTTCGCACACCACCGTTCGTTGACATGGCGGCCGTTCCGTATAGCGCGGTGCCTGGCAGGGTGAAGTCGATAACGGAAATGCCGGGCGCGGTGATCGTCACCGGTGCTGCGGTCATCATACCAAGGTGGTTGCGGTGACGCACCGTGACGAAGTACTCCCCTTCTTCCAAGGTGAACTGCGGTGCCGACGTGCCGTTCATGTCCACAACATCACCATCGCGTTGCACAAGCAACGAACGCGTGGCCACCAGGGTAACGCTGTCCAGCGGATCGCGGAGTTCCATGAGCACCCAATCCACGATCGCGTTGGGGCCGGAAACGGTGAGCGAGGAGGGCACCAGTTGCTCATTGCCTCCGTTGCCTGCATGCGCAAAGCCCAACGCGGTGAATGGCTCCTGCACGGGGATCAGCCCATGCGTGCGCAGGCTGTCGTGCATCATCTGTGCAACTGTGTCGTAAGGACCTTTCAGGAAAGTGCGCAACGGCACGCTCATCGGTGCACAAACGGGGATCATGGAACGACCGTCCCACTGCCATGCGGGATCTTCAGCAATACAGAGATGCGCCAGTACCGTCGGTGGAAGGTCTACCTGGGCAGGTGTACGTGAGAGATCGGTGCTGATCACATGGCCCGTGCCCGTTTGCCACGTGGGCCCGGTGCCGAAGTAGTTCGCCACGGAACCACCGGCCACATTGTTCGCCAGCACCGTCCCGGCGCCTTCGTCCATCTCCCAATGCCCGATGAGGCTCGCAGCGTTCGGGTGGGTGGCATTGATCTGTTTGCCTGACCAGTCGCTTACCGTGTTGATGTCCAATGCGGCGTTCCAGATGCGCACTTCGGCGATGTTGCCCGGCATCGCACTTCCGTAGGTCGTGGTGCCGTCCTGTCCGAAGCAGAGTTGTAGTGCAGTGTTCACATTGCCGATCGCTGCCATACTTGCTTCACCCAGATAAAGGCCGTCCTGGAATATGCGCACCATGCCATTGCGATCGCAGGTCATGGCCAGGTGGTGCCATTGGTTGTCGTTGATCGGAAGTCCGGTGAGGTCCACGCGATCAACTCCATCACCGATGTTGATCTTCCATGTGGTGCCTCCCGGCAACGTGGTGCTGAGCACGAACCCGGCGTTCACCCCACTGTTCCAGTTCTTGTTGCTCACGAACGCAGGATCGCCCGTCCATGTCGTGGGCATTTTCACGCGGCATTCGATGGTGAAGTCCTGCGCAGTACCGAATTGATAGGCGGCGGCATTGGCCACGCGCACATGTCCGACATTGTTCAAGAAGATGCTCGTGGGCGCAGACAATGTGTCGCGCTTCGCCTTGATCTCGTGTGGATCCAGGTATGGCGCACTGACGATCCGGAAGATGCGTTGCTCCTCCGGTGTGATCCCGCCGTGGCCGTTCGCGTTGCCCCCGTGATCGGTCACCACGCACACCATCCATTCCTCCATGGCCGGTCGTGTGGCGAGCGCAGCAAGCACGTCACCCACAAGTGCGTCCACTCCCTCGATCGCTGCGATGTAGGTGGGCGACGTTGGCACATGCCCGTTCGCATGCCCCGCGCCGTCCACATTGTCGAAGTGCAGGAACAGGAGATCGGGATCGCCGTTGGACAGCAGGTTGACCGCAGCAGTGGCCACTTCGGCATCGGTGGCGAAGTTCTGCTCAAGGTCTGCGCTGGACAGGATCATGGTATTGATAGGGCTCCAGTGGCAGATGGAGGCGATGTACAGCGAAGGGTCCAACGCCTGCAGCCGATCGAAGAAGTGCGGCCATGTGGCGTACTGGCTTCCGACAAAGGTGTTGTCCTTCACACCGTGCTTCTGTTCCCACACGCCGCAGAGCATGCTGCTCCATCCGGGCCCGCTGATCGTGGGCGGGTGCGTATTGCCTTCCAGCGTGTAAACACTTGTGGCCATCAGGCCATCGATGTTCGGTGTGTTGGCCAGCACCAAGGCATCCGGCCTGCAGCCATCGATCCCGATGATGAGCGCCCTGCGCTGTGCGTGTGCCGAGGTGAGGATCACCGCGGCCAGTGCGAGACCGAGCACGCGATGAGAAAGTGGTGCGTTCATGTTCATCATTTTCCGATCATCCGATCGCCTGATCCACCGATCGGCCTTACCACTCGATCCCCACCGGGCAGTGATCGCTGCCCATCACATCGTTCAGTATGAAGGCGTCCTTCACCTTCTTCTCAAAACCCTTGCTCACCAGCACGTAGTCGATGCGCCAGCCCACGTTCTTCTCACGCGCCCCGAAGCGCTGGCTCCACCAGCTGTACTTCACCGTGTCGGGATACTTATGGCGGAAGGTGTCCACGAAGCCGGCGGCCAGTAGCGCGTTCATGCCATCGATCTCCGTTTGCGTATAGCCGCTGGTCTTGTTGTAGTTGGCTTGCGGCCGCGCGATGTCGATCGGCTGGTGCGCCACGTTCAGGTCGCCGGTGAAGATCACGGGCTTCTTGCCGGAAGCCAGCTTCACGAGGTAGGCGCGCAGCGCATCGTCCCAGGTCTGGCGGTAGGCAAGGCGCTTCATGGCCTCACCGCTGTTCGGCACGTAGGTGTTCACGATGATGTGATCGGCGAACGTGGCGGTGATCACGCGGCCTTCATCATCGTGCCCCGGCATGCCGATGCCGAAGTCAACACTCTCAGGCTGCGCTTTGCTGATGATGGCCGTGCCGCTGTATCCCGGCTTGCCAGCGCCCAAGGCATGAACGCGGTACTCGTCCAAGCCCTTCAGCGCTTCAGCGACCTGTTCGGCCGTGGCCTTTGTTTCCTGGAAGCAAACGATGTCGGCGGCCAGTCGCTTGATAGTGGTGTGCAGTCCTTTGCCCACCGAGGCCCGGATACCGTTGACGTTGAAGGAGACGAGTTTCATCGGGTCGTTCCGTTGTGCGCCGAATGTAGCTGCGGG
>JBATMK010000011.1:0-2138 GCA_049289815.1 Flavobacteriales bacterium | reverse complement strand
CACCTATGGGACCCAGGCACGCACGCAACTGCCAAACGGGAAGTGGGCGCAATGGAGCGGGAACGTGGTACGCGACAACACGCTGAAGTACATCGGCACCAATAACGATCGCGATCCGATCCTGGTGGCCGTGGGAGGGCTTATTCCCACCAACACCACACTTGGTTACCTGCCAACGGACATCAATCTGGATGGCATCACCAAATACATCGGTACCAACAACGACCGCGACATCGTCCTGGTGAACATTGGCGGGTTCCTGCCCACTGCAACCCGCTTGGAACAGCTACCCTGACCACGATCCCACTGACAACGTTCAGGCGCAGAACGGGACTTGTCCGAACTTGACCGATGTTGGAAAGCCGGATAGATTGCCTCACTCGAAGCTCAACACGATATGCCATCGGAAAGGAACGCTATTTCTTGCTCGCGCTTGGCCAGAGCGAGCTCGTTGTTGCTTCTCGCTTTCGCTTCCCACAGGGTTGCTTCCCAAGCTGTTCCGGCCGGGTTCACTGACGCATTGGTCATGGGGGGCTTCACCGCACCGGTAGGGTTCACCTTCGATGCGAACGGCCGCATGTACGTATGGGAGAAGGCGGGCAAGGTGTGGATCGTGGAGAACGGTGTGAAGTTGAACCCGCCGCTGTTGGACATCAATACCGAAGTGGGTGATTGGCGTGATCACGGTTTCCTGGGCTTCACGCTCGATCCGAACTTCCTGACCAATGGCCGCATCTACGCCCTCTATGCCGTGGATCGCCACCACCTGATGAACTACGGCACGGGGAACTACAGCATTTTCGTCAACGACTACTTCTCCGCCACCATCATGCGCATCACGCGCTTCACTGCGATCGGTCCCACCTTCAACACGGTGGACTACAACAGCCGTGTCGTGTTGCTGGGGGAGACGAAAAAGACCGGCGTGCCCTTGTTGCACGAAAGTCACAGCACCGGCCAATTGGTCTTCGGAGCGGATGGAACGTTGATGGCCACAGTTGGTGATGGAGGCAGCTACAGTACCAATGATCTGGGGAGCGCGAGTGAAACGTATTTCTCCCAAGCCCTTACCGACAGCATCATCCGCGCGAGCGAGAACGTCGGGTCGTTCAGGAGCCAAATGGTCAACTCCTTCAACGGGAAACTGCTGCGGATCGACCCCAGCACGGGCGATGGCGTGCCGAGCAACCCCTTCTATGATCCATTGCAACCACGCTCAGCGAAGAGCCGGGTTTGGGCCTTGGGATTGCGCAATCCCTACCGCATGACACGCCGCCCCGGAACGGGAAGCAGCAACCCGGCCGATGGGAACCCCGGGGCTTTCTACATCGGCGATGTCGGTGCGGATGACTGGGAAGAACTGAACGTCTGCACCGACCCCGGCCAGAATTTCGGCTGGCCGCTGTACCAAGGCATGGAGACCTATGCGCCGTTCAGCGGGGTGCTGACGGCGAACGCTGATACGCCCAACCCGATATTTGGAACGGGAGGTTGTACGCAGCAATACTTCACGTTCCAGGACCTCCTCAAACAGGATGTAGCAGTGCCCTTGAACGGACATCCGAACCCCTGCAATGCAGGAGTGCAAGTGCCGTTGGACATACCTCATTGGTTCCATAGTCGTCCGAAGATCGATTGGTCGCATGCGAACCAGAGCCGGTGTGCTGGGTTCAGCGGCAACACGGCAGTGACTTTCGATCTCGGTGCTGCGGGGTGCCCGGTCACAGGACCGGGGTTCGGTGGCAGTGCTTCTGTTGGTGGCACCTGGCTCACCGGCATCGGCTGGCCGATCGGTTTCCAGAACACCTATTTCAATGCTGACTACGCCGGGGCATGGATCAAACAGTTCACGTTCAACGCCGACAATGTTCCCGTGAGCGTGGCCGGTTTCGGCGACATCCTGGGGCCGGTGGTTTTCATTGCGGAAGGCCCTGATCATGCGTTGTGGTACGTGCGATACGATACCTACACCATTCGCAAGATCGCCCCGATCGGCGTCACCAATCTGCCTCCTGCTGCGGTGGCCCAGCAGAACGTCCAGTACGGCCCCGGCCCGCTCACCGTGCAGTTCACGGGGAACACGAGCACCGATCCGGAGAACGCCGCCCTCACCTACAGCTGGAATTTCGGGGATGGCA
>JBATMK010000010.1:0-6911 GCA_049289815.1 Flavobacteriales bacterium | reverse complement strand
GGCGTACGCGGCTTTGCCACCCACCTTCATGTAGTTCTGCGGTACCATGTGGAAGCCCATGCTCGCACCGCCACCCAGGAAGACCACTTGGTAATGATCGGGCGCACCGAGCAATTCCTTCACGAGGGACTGCGCTTTCGCCATCACCGCTTCGAACGGCTTGCTGCGGTGACTGATCTCCAAGATGCTGAGGCCGCTGCCTTCGAAATCAAGGACGGCTTGCGCGGCTTGCTCGAAGACCTCGCGTGGCAGGATGCACGGACCTGCGCTGTAGTTGTGGACTTTCTTCATCGTATCGGTCAACATGACATGGGCCTCTCTTGTTCGGCGGGGCGAAGGTAGAAGCCGACCTGAGGAGGATGAGGGCGGTTGCGTGACTTGTCCAAGTGCCAGTGTCGATGATTTTCCTTGGTCCTGTCGCTGACCTCGGGAAGCCAAGGGCCGGGGCAAAGGGTTGGGTAGGAACGGAACGCCGCTTCACATCTCCCACATCTCCACATCATCTTTGCCGCCCCGACCTATCGGGACTCTGAAGCATGCCCCGCATCTACTTCGACAACGCCGCCACTACCCAACTCGATCCGGAGGTCTTCGAGGCCATGGTGCCTTACCTTAAGGAGCACTACGGTAACCCCAGCAGCATTCACGCCTTCGGGCGGCAGACGCGCGCTGCGATCGAGAAGGCCCGTCGGCAGGTTGCTTCGTTGCTCAACTGCACTCCGGGGGAGATCGTCTTCACAAGCGGTGGTACGGAGGCGGACAACATGGTGCTGCATTGCGCTGTGCGCGATCTTGGAGTGAAGCATATCCTCACTTCACCCGTTGAGCATCACGCCATCGAGTTGACGGCACACGAGGTTGGCAAGCTGGGCCAGGCCCAGGTCCATTGGGTGAAGTTGGATGAGTGCGGCCGTGCGGACATCGCGCATCTGGAGGAGTTGCTCAAAGAGCACAGCAATGCGCTCGTGAGCTTGATGCATGCCAACAACGAATTGGGCACGCGCATCGATCTGCAGGCCGTCGGCAGTTTGTGCAGAAAGTACGGTGCGCTCTTCCACAGCGACACCGTGCAGACCATGGCGCACTACAAGTTCGACCTCGGGGCGTTGCCCATCGACTTCCTCAGCGCGAGCGCGCACAAGTTCCATGGCCCCAAAGGCATCGGATTCCTCTACATGCGCAACGGCGCCACGCTGAAACCCATGATCCTGGGCGGCAGCCAGGAGCGCAACATGCGCGCAGGTACCGAGAACCTTGCTGGCATCGTTGGCCTGGCCAAGGCCATGGAGATCGCACATCGCGACATGGCCGAACACCAGCGGGATATCGGTGCATTGAAAGAGCACATGAAAAAACGGCTCACGGCCGAGATCCCGGGGGTGAGCTTCAACGGCGATAGCGGACCGGACAGTCTCTACACCGTGCTCAGCGTCAACTTCCCCGATGACGGCAAGAGTGAGATGCTGCTGTACAACCTGGATATAGAAGGCATCGCCACCAGCGGAGGCAGCGCATGCAGCAGCGGCAGCAACAAAGGCAGCCACGTCATGGCTGCGCTGTATCCCGATCAAACGGGCGCGAACATCCGCTTCTCATTCGGCCGCTTCAACACGAAGGACGAAGTGGATCACACGGTTGCCGCCCTGAAGCGGATCTTCCAGTTGGTGACAGCATAGCGCTGGACGCGATGGCCGAGCCTCGCACCTACCTCCGCGACGGCCGGGCACCCGTGCCGAGCGATCCGAAGGTGAGTGCGGTGATGAGCCGCATCCGGGCCAAGAACACAGGACCGGAACGTGCAATGCGGGCAGCATTGAGTTTGGCCGGTCTGCGAGGCTATCGCTTGCATTACGACAAGGCTCCTGGCAGGCCGGACATCGCGTTCGTCGGACGGAAAGTCGCGGTGTTCGTGCACGGTTGTTTCTGGCACCAGTGCCCGCATTGCCAACCTCAACGGCCCAAGGCTAACAAAAGCTGGTGGCGGAAAAAGCTGGACAGGAACGTGGAACGTGACGGAGAGAAGGTGAAAGCGCTGCGGAAACTTGGCTGGCGCGTGATCACGGTTTGGGATTGCCGCCTGAAGAAGAACGCGGCGAGGGAGACGCGGAGGGTGGTGTCCGCACTGGGGAAGTCTTCCTCCCGATCATCCGCCTGAAGAATTTCTTCTCGAACTCCCAGAAGAACCTGAACTGCCCCAGCAGCGCGCCGTAAGCGAGGAGCAGCAGGTTGTAGAAGGGCAGGACAAGGATGTAGTAAAGGATGGTGAACAACACGGGCTGCCTTCCGTTCTCCGCAAAGAGCCCGACGATCGGGCGCTTGAGGAACATGACTGTGAACCCCGTGAGCGTGAACACGAGCAGGATCACCAGCACCCGTTGCGGCGATACGCCCCAGCGCCGGCCCAGCCGATCCATCCAACCCTGCTTATCCGCGTTCGCCACGGCGCGAATATCGCGGTAGAGCGCGATGATCAACGGCCTTTATTGCCATTCGGCAATGAACAAGTTCGTCTCGTGGTTCTTCCCGCCACGGTTACTGCTGAAGACCAGGTAGTGACCATCGGCGCTGAACACCGGGAACGCATCGAAGGTGTCGCTGTTGGTCAAGCGCTCCAAACCACTGCCATCGGTGTTGATCATGAACAGGCTGAAGGGGAAGCCGCGCTCCGTCTGGTGATTGCTGGCGAAGATGATCCGCGTGCCATCGGGATGCCAGTACGGCGCCCAGTTCGCTTTGCCCAATTTGGTGATCTGCTTGGCATCACTGCCATCCGCGTTCGCGACGTAGAGTTCCATTTGGGTGGGTTGCACCAAGCCTGCTGCGAGCAGGTCTTCGTAGTCTTTCACATCCTCTGGTGTCGTGGGACGGCTTGCGCGCCACAAGAGCTTGCTGCCATCCGGACTGAAGAATGCACCACCATCATAACCCAGCGTTCTGGTCACCTGCTTCACATCGCTTCCATCGATGTTCATGGTGTAGAGGTCGATGTCGCCGTTGCGCACACTGGTGAACACGATGCGATCGCCTTTCGGTGAAACGGTTCCTTCGGCGTCGTAGCCCTTGGTGCTGGTGAGTTGCTTGCGGATATTGCCTTTCAGGTCGCTTACGAAAATGTCCATGCTCTCATAGAGGGGCCAGGTGTACTTGCCGCCGGGTTTGCGCTCAGGTACAGGTGGACACTGCGGCCCGCTCAAGTGCGTGCTGGCGAACAGTATCAAGCTGTCCCCGGGAAGGAAATAGCTGCAAGTGGTACGGCCACCATTGATGCTGATCTTATCCGGTGCACCGCTCTTCAGGTCGTCCGTGAAGGGGTTGAAGAACCGGATCTGGTCGCAACTGTCGCCCCAAGCCGTGTTGGTGACCTGGAACGTGAGTTTATCGCCGGCGAAACTCCAGTACGCCTCAGCGTTGTCTCCGCCAAACGTCAGTTGCTTCAGGCTCTTGAAATGCGTTTCGCCCGGCAGGATGAGCGTGTCCTTCGCTGTGCTGTCCGGCGCTGTGGCCGCCGCGGTTTCTTGTGGCTGCTGCGGAGCGCCGCATGCGGCGAGTAAAACAGGGAACAGGACGATCGTGGAGGTCTTTTTCATGCGACGGCGAATGTACCCGACGGGCATTCCCGTTCTCGTCACGGAAAAGCCATCGTGTGCATTTACATTATGCGCATGCCGATCGACGGAAAACCGGTCAAGGGGCGCGGCGCTGCTGTTCAGGTGCCAAATCGCTTCCTGAAGAACAGTTATGGCATTGTTCATTGGGAGGCGATCGACGAAGTGGACGACACCGTGGCGCCCACCACCTACCGCATCGAAACGCCAAAGACGATCGTGAACGAAGTGAACTCAACGGATCTTGGCTTCCGGTGGAGCTTGAACCCTTACCAGGGTTGCGAGCACGGATGTGCGTACTGCTATGCCCGGCCAACGCACGAGTACTGGGGTTACAGCGCTGGTGTGGACTTCGAGCGCATCATCATCGTAAAGCGGAACGCACCGGAACTGTTGGAGCAGAAACTACGCTCGCGATCCTGGAAAGCCGAAAGCATCATGATCAGCGGGGCCACTGACCCCTACCAGCCAGTGGAACGCAAAGAGGGCATCACACGGAAGTTGCTCGAGGTGATGTTGCGCTTCCGCAACCCGGTGAGCCTGATCACCAAGAACGCTTTGATCCTGCGCGACATCGATCTGCTCTCGGAGCTCGCTTCCATGAAGCTCGCGAGCGTTGCTGTCAGCATCACCACGTTGGATGAAGACCTGCGGCGTGTTATGGAGCCTCGCACCAGCAGCGGTATCAATCGTTTGAAAGCAGTGGAAGCATTGAGCAGGGCAGGGGTACCGGTGGTGGTGATGGTAGCACCCATCATCCCTGCCATGAACGACAAGGACATACCAGCGATCCTGAAAGCCGCGGCGGACGCAGGGGCGCGCACGGCCAGCTATACCCTTGTCCGCACGAACGGTTCTGTGAAGCCGGTGTTCGAGAATTGGTTGCGCTCTCACTTCCCCGACCGTGCCGACAAGGTGATCGCCCAGATCACAGACTTGCATGGCGGCAGCATGGAGGACACGCGCAGCGGTCTGCGCATGAAAGGGGAGGGTGCCTATGCGCTCAGCATCAACAGACTTTTCAGTGTGCTGCGCAGGCGCTACTTCAGCGGCCGCGAGCTACCTAAGCCCGATGGCTCGCTCTTCCACGTTCCACCGATGGGGCAGCTTGATCTATTCGCTCAATGATCGGGCGATCGGAAGAGTGGCATGTCATGGTGAGCCCGTCGAACCATGACATCTATGGCGGTAGCGGTTCGACTGGCTCACCGTGACAGCTCAACGCCGCGTTTCGAACGCGATGTAACCCACCCATTTGCCAACTGCGCTGGTCACTCGGGCCACACGCGCCAGTGGTGGCCCGTTGCGGCACCATGAGATGAAGGCATCCAGGGCTTCCTGACTTCCCTCGGCCTCGATGTGCACGCTGCCATCGGGAAGATTCTTCGCGTAGCCCTTCAATCCAAGTGTGATCGCCTGTTCCACGGCGGTTTTCCTGTACCAAACGCCTTGCACGTGACCGGTGATCGATAGGTCCAGATGGAGCCGCTCCATGGTCCCAAAATACGTTCGTCAAGACTTGACTTGTATTCGACGAACCCGATAGTTTGCCCCGCTCAGTTGATCGAAATACTCGTCGAATGATGCATCTCACTACCCCCGCTCGCTCGTTTTTCGCTGCCGCGATCATCGCCCTCTGTGCCCCGAATGCGAGGGCCCAGGTCGTACCAAGCGGTTTCAACGACGCTCTGGTGATGAACGGATTCAATGCTCCGGTGGGTTTCACCTTCGATGCGAACGGCCGCATGTACGTGTGGGAGAAAGCCGGCAGGGTGTGGATCGTGCAGAACGGGGTGAAGCTCATTCCTGCGCTGTTGGACATCAGTGAGGAAGTGGGTGATTGGCGCGATCACGGTTTCCTGGGATTCACCCTGGATCCGGACTATCTGACGAACGGGCGCATGTACATGCTGTACACGGTGGACCGCCACCACCTGATGAATTATGGCACGGGGAACTACAATGCAGCCACGAACCAATACTTCGCGGCCACCATCATGCGCATCACGCGCTATACCGCGATCGGTCCCAGCTTCAATTCGGTGGATTACAACAGCCGCGTGGTGTTGCTGGGGGAAACGAAGAAGACGGGCGTTCCCTTGTTGCACGAAAGTCACAGCACGGGGCAACTGGTGTTCGGCGCGGATGGAACGCTGATGGCCACCGTTGGCGATGGCGCCAGCTACAACTCAACGGACGTGGGAAATGATGGCGGCACATACTTCGCCCAAGCCTTGACGGACAGCATCATCCGTCCTGCTGAGAACGTGGGCGCCATGCGGAGCCAGTTGCTCAATTGCCACAACGGGAAATTGCTGCGCCTTGATCCCAACACGGGCAATGGTGTGCCGAGCAATCCGTACTACGATCCACTGCAACCGCGTGCCCCCAAGAGCCGCGTTTGGGCGATGGGTTTGAGGAACCCGTTCCGTATGACACGCCGCCCCGGAACCGGCAGCACCAACCCAGCGGACGGTAACCCTGGCGTCTTCTATATCGGCGATGTGGGTTGGGGTACATGGGAGGATCTGCAGGCGAGTACCGACCCCGGCCAGAATTTCGGCTGGCCCATCTTCGAAGGATTGGAGAACAACAGCAGCTACACGGCCGCGCTCACCCCCAACCTGGATATGCCCAACCCGCTCTATGGAACGGGATCCTGCTCGCAGCAGTACTTCAACTTCCAGGACCTTCTTAAACAGGATACACCGGTACACCTCAACGGTCACCCCAACCCATGCGATGCAGCGGTGCAGGTGCCCGTGAATGTGCCGCACTGGTTCCACTCACGGCCGGCGATCGATTGGCAGCATGGCAATCGTAGTCGCTGTGGTGCTTTTACTGGAAATACGGCCATTACAGTTGACCTTGACGCAGTGGGAAGTCCGGTTCCGGGTCCACGTTTCGGTGGGAATGCTTCGGTTGGCGGTACCTGGCTCACCGGCATCGGCTGGCCGATCGGCTACCAGAACACCTATTTCAATGCTGACTACGCCGGGGCATGGATCAAACAGTTCACGTTCAATGCCGACAACAAACCCGTGAGCGCTGCCAACTTCGGTTCGAGCATGGGCGCTGTTGTCTTTGTGAAGGAAGGTCCCGACGGTGGGCTGTGGTACGTGCGCTTCGACGCGGGGTCGATCAGGAAAGTGATGCCCATCGGCGTCACGAATCTTCCCCCTGCTGCGGTGGCCCAGCAGAACGTCCAGTACGGCCCCGGCCCGCTCACCGTGCAGTTCACGGGGAACACGAGCACCGATCCGGAGAACGCCGCCCTCACCTACAGCTGGAATTTCGGGGATGGCA
>JBATMK010000009.1:0-8930 GCA_049289815.1 Flavobacteriales bacterium | reverse complement strand
TGAACGTATTGTTCTCGAACACCGCGTCGGTACTGTTGGCAAAGAGCCGAACCGCCCAACCGTTGTTGCTGAACCTGTTCGCATGGACCGCCGCCCGGTTGCAGCCGTCCATCAGTATGCCCACTGTGTTGTCGGCAAAGATGTTGCGCTCGATATGCGCATCGTTGATCTCCTTCAGCAGCAGGCCATACGCACTGGCCCCGCAGTTCCGAAGGAAGCGATTGTCGGTCATCACCACATCATGTGTGAACATCACGGCCACACCTGCACCGTTGTCATGGAAGAGATTGTGCGTATAGCTATCGCGGTGGCTGAACATGAAGTGCAGACCGTACCGCATGTTGAATGCCGTGGTATCCCGCGTGATGTGCGAGTCGGTGACGAACTCCAGATAGATACCGTCGCGATGGTGCTCCACCCGGTTGCCGGTGATGATCACATTGGCGCATTTCCACAGGTGTATACCGTTCGCTCTGCGGTTCTCATCCGTGGCGGGATCGCCGATCACTTGGTTCCCCTCCACACGGGCACGGTCCACGCTGCTCAGATAGATGCCGAAGAAACTGTCCTCAACGCGGTTGTTCCGGATCGTAACATCCGTAACGCTGATGCACTTGATCGCGGCGTTGTCGTTCAGGTCGCTTATGGCGGTGCCGCGGACCACGAACCCAGTGATGGTGACATGCGGAGCTTTCACCACCACTACTTCGCCCGCGCCCTCTCCATCAATGATGGGCCACCCTTCTCCCAGGAGCACCACGGAACGCTCAAGGGTGATGGTGCCTTCGCGATAGTGCCCGGACTTCACCACTACCGTATCGCAGTCGGCGGTCAATGCAAGGGCCTCCTTGATGGTGTGCGTTGCTCGGGGGCCGACAACGCACTTACGCGCGTGCGCTGCGATCTGCGCCGCAAGCAGGATCATGATCACAGCGCGGGTCCTCATCATTGCTCGGTCAGTCGTTGGCGCGCATGCGACCAGTCGAGCGGCTCGCCAGCGTAACGTCCTAGGGCAGTGGCCCGATCGGCTTCGGATGCATAGGCGGCCACATTGCCGTTCATGGGACTGTGAAGATCCGCCGAGTGCAAGTAGTAGGCCTTTGTGGCATCAACCAGCACCCCCGGATGCGCGTGATCGCACACCCACCACGCGGCGACTTGCTCCTCCGCAACACGCCCTTCGGCAACGAAATGCACCATGCATTCCGGCGAATCGAACGCGTACGTGCGGCCCTTTACGGTAGCCAACGCCCCGGCAAACTGCCGGTCCGTCACGTTCATCCGGCAGAATTCACACTCGACTTGTCCGAAGGCGATGCTCGGCGTTGGTGTGCTACCGCAAGCGTTCAACAAGAGCATTGCGCTCAATCCGGCAACGGCTGTTGACATAGAACGCACGGGGCCGACCGGAACCTTTCCACCCCGCGGCCAACGCCACTCCACGAACCAGATGATGCAGGCCAATGCGATCACCCCGAAGAGCACCCAACCACCGACATCGGGCAATGACCAAGCATCGAAGTTGAGCAACTTCTTGTGGCCTAGTAGTGGGGGTTGGTAGGCCATACCCTCTACTTGGATGGCCGCACGCGGATCCAGGTCGTGCCCGTACTTGTAGCCCCAGGCGTACATATCCCACATGGCCCAGATGACGAAGGCGAACAAACCGATGAGCCAGGTGAACAACGCTCCGTTCCTGCCGATAGCCGCAGCGATCACACCCCATCCGACGAGCAGGTAGAAAGCATAGCGCATGATCGCAAATTCCGGGAACATCTCGTTCTCGATGGTGGCCATGCCGATGTAATGGTTGAGGCCGTTGATCTTCTGCACGTCCCCGGAAAAGCGATCATGGAAGATCTGCAGGTACAAGCCCTCCGGATACTGCGGTGCCATCAGGTCGATGCGCCAGATGGGCACGATGAGCAATGCGCCCAGCGCGAGCGCGGCGATCACGATCAGGACCCTGTTCAGTGGTCGGATGCGCGGGGTGGTCATGGGCTATCTGTTAAGAACAGCACCGGTGGATGGGGCCCATCCACCGGTGCTGTTCAAGATCGAACGAGGTCGGTGCTCGCGGGACTAGGAACCAGCATCCACAGAACGCGTTTCCGCTTTCAGTTCCACGTTGCTGCCCGCAGGCGATACACGCAGGTAGCCCTGCATTTCCTGGTGCAGTGCACTACAGAAGTCCGTGCAATAGAACGGTACCACGCCGATCTGGTCGGGCACCCACTTCAGGGTCTGGGTCTCACCGGGCATCACCAGCAGCTCGGCCGTGGCAGCGCCCTTGATGGCGAAGCCGTGCGGCACATCCCAGTCCTGCTCCAGGTTGGTGACGTGGAAGTACACCTCGTCGCCGAGTTTCACTCCCTCGACGTTGTCCGGCGTGAAGTGCGAGCGAATGGTGGTCATCCAGATGTGCACCTCCTTGCCCTTGCGTTCGATCTTCGTTTCTCCTTCGCCCTTGGCCAGGTAGGGGTGCTTGTTCTTGTTGATGTCGAAGAACTTCACCTCACGTGGTTTCACCAGTTCGGCTGGCAGGGCCTGTGCGTAGTGCGGCTCTCCGATGGTGGGAAAGTCGAGCAGCAGTTCCATTTTGTCGCCTTCGATGCTGAAGAGCTGTGCGCTCTGTGCCAGTTCCGGGCCGGTGGGCAGGTAGCGGTCCTTGGTGATCTTGTTGTAGGCGATCACGTACTTGCCCCACGGCTTCTTGCTGTCCCCGCCGGGCACGCACAGGTGGCCGATGCTGTAGTACGTGGGCACACGGTCCACGGGCTCCAGTGTTTCCAAGCTCCACTTCACGATCTCACTGCTCACGAAGAAGCTGGTGTAGGCGAAGCCGTTCGCATCGAACTCGGTGTGCAGGGGGCCAAGGCCGGGCTTCTTCACTTCGCCCTTGATCACACTCTGGTACTTGAGCACAGGGATGCCCATGAAGTCGCCTTCCACATCGTTCTTGGCGATGGCCTCCTGGATCTTGCTGAACTGGAACACCGGGATCAGCGCAGCCAGTTTTCCGCTACCGACGATATACTGACCAGTGGGGTCCACATCACATCCGTGCGGTGATTTCGGGCAGGGCATGAAGTAGATGATATCCTTCAGTTCGCGGGGGTCCAGTTGCAGCACTTCCTTCAGCACGGTGCTTTCGCCAGTATGCGTCTCCTCGTTCCACCAGTTGCTGTAGTATTCCACGGGCACCTTGCGGCCCTTGCCCTCTTTGGCATACTGCTCCGCCTTCTTCCAGTTCACGGCCATGATGAAGTCCTTGTCGCGCTGGCTGGCGTTCACTTCCAGCAGGCTGTAGGCCTGTTCCGTATTGTAGCAACTGAAGAAGAACCACCCTTCGCTCGGGCCTTTGCCGGCGTGCGACAGGTCGAAGTTCACCCCCGGGGTGATGATCTGGAACGCGATGGACATCTTTCCGGTCTCCGGCTCGGGATGGATGAAGCTGACGGTGCCCTTGAAGTTCTCGCGGTAGCTCTCAATGGGCACATCGCGTTGCTCATCGGTGCCCATGGGGATGCTGAACCGCGTACCTGCCACCACGTATTCGCTGTTCCCCGTGGTGAACGGCGAACTGTGGTTCCCGCCGCAGTTCGGGATCTCGATGATGCTCGTGGTCCGGAAGGTGCCGAGGTCGACCAGTGCGATGCGCGGCGTGTTATTGCCGTTGATGAAGCACCATTTGCCATCTGGCACACCGTCCGTCTGTGAGAGCTCCGGGTGGTGGGAGTCATCCCACGGGATGAAACCGTGCGTGGTCATCAGCATCGGCTTCGTCTCTTCGCTGTACCCCCAACCGGTCTGCGCATCCTGCGAGAACACGGGGATGTGCCGGAGCAACCGGCCGCTGGGCAGGCCGTACACGCTCATCTGGCCGCTGAAGCCACCGCTCACGAAGTTGTAGAACTCATCGTAGGCGCCCGGACGTACGTAGACTTTTGATGCGGCGTCGCCCTGCACGGCCACCTGGGCTGTTGTGGGCCGACAACCATTGAGGGTATTGAGCAAGAGGAAAACGCCACCGGCCGCCGATAGCAGCAGCAAGGTGGGGATGAGTTTGCGTTTCATGATCACGGCGTTGGTTTTGGACAATTCAAAGGGTGCGCATGAACTCGAGCACTTGGCGGGCTTCGTCATGGCTGAGGTTCTGGTTGGGCATGCGCACGAGGCACTCTTCCAGCATCTTCTGCGCTTCGGCATCCGTCTCCAACATGGCGTCGGTGTGTACGATCATGTTCATGATCCACTCCGGCTTGCGCTTGGTCACGATCCCTTTCCAACCGGGACCAACGATGCGCTTATCGCCCATGCTATGACAGGCCTGACACTTCACGTCGTAGGTGATCTTGCCTTTCTCAGCAAGTGCTGGATCGATCTCGCCGAGGTTCAGGTCCGCCGCGGTGAAGAGCTTCGCATGGGTGGTGGCACCTTCGGTACCGGTGCCTGTCGCGCCACCCGGAACGGGCGTGCTGGCCGCACCCGGAGGACCGGCCGGTGTTCCGCTCCCGCCACAGGCCGCCATGCCCAGAAGCATCGCTCCGATCACTATCCTTGTGGCAACTCCGCTGTTCGTTCTCATTGAGTAAGGTTGTTTGTGGTTTGTGTTGGGGCCGCTCCCGATCAAGGCTCCTTTCCATGGCGAATCTAGGCGTGACAAAAATCATCGGACATTTTCATCCGGTATATGACGATTGTCATCTCGAACGCACGAACCTTCGCCGGCATGACCAGAACCCCTGCGGACACCAAGGAAACATCCGGTAGAGATCCGCGGTACTGGTTCGGGATTGCCCTTCTGAACCTGGCCATCGCGGCCACCATCGGTTGCGTGCTGCGGAGCTACTACGTGGTGGACATCCCCTACCTGCGCTTCAAGCCGCTGCTCCACGCGCACTCCCACGTCGCCATGCTCGGCTGGCTCTTCATCGCGCTCATGGTCTTCCTACTGGAGGACGCCGACCGGCAGCGGCCGAAGGGAAAGCACCGCCTTCTCATGCTCCTGGTGCAGGTGGCGGTAGTGGGCATGCTGCTCTCCTTCCCGATCGAGTCCTATGGTCCCGTATCTATCTCCTTCACCACCCTGCACCTGCTGCTGTCCTACGCCCTCGCGGTAATGGCCTGGCGCGGCACCCGCCACTGGCTGGCGGCCGGCAGCCGCAAGCTGGTGCGCATCGCCCTGTGGTTGATGGCGATCTCCACCATCGGGGTGTGGGCCATGGCCCCGCTGCTCGCCCTGGGGCTATTCGGCACCGAGGTGTATTACTGGAGCATCCAGTTCTTCCTCCACTTCCAATTCAATGGCTGGTACTGGTTCGCCGCGCTCGCGCTGTGGAGCCGCTGGGCGGAGAACCACGGTACGGCGGAGCTCTTCGATCCCTTCACCATCCGGCTCTGGCTGGTGTCCGCCGTGCTCACCTTCGCGCTCGCCATCGCCTGGAGCGAGCGGCATTGGCCCATCATCGCCATCAATTCGGTGGGTGTGCTGCTGCAATTGTGGGCGGGCTGGCGCACTGCGATGGCCATCCGGAGCACCCAGCAGAAGCTGTTCGGCAAAGCACCGCTCTGGGCCTGGCGCTGCGTCACCTACGCCCTCATCGGCATGGGGCTCAAGGTGCTCATGCAGACCGTCGTGGCCGTGCCTGCCGTGGCGGTGATGGCCTTCACCATCCGCAACTACGTCATCGGCTTCATTCACCTCAACATGCTCGGCGCCATCAGCATGATGCTCTTCGCCATGGCCCTGCTGCGCGGCTGGTTCGTTTCCACCGATCCCCTTGTGCGCATCGGGCTCTCGCTCTTCACCTCGGGCGTGCTGCTCAGTGAGGCTGCCCTCTTCGTGCAGGGCACCTTTTTCTGGATCGGCTGGGGCCTGATCCCCGGCTACTACTGGATCCAGCTGCTCACCTCGATGCCCATCCCGCTCGGCGTCATCGCGCTGCTGGTGCATCTGGTGCAACGGCGGCGTGCCGTGCCGGACCTGCCTGCGCCTACCTAGGTGGGTTCCGTAGCGGGCTGCTGACGCGCATCACCCCTGCCACACCACGCTTTCACGTTCTTTGCCGCCATGTTCTCAAAAGCGTGCGTGTACGCGATACGGGCGGTGGTGTGCATCGCCGCGTGCGGGGAGGGGAAGAGCATGAACTTGAAAGCGGTCGCGAAGGAGACGGCGATCCCCGAGGCTTTCACCGCCAAGGTGCTCCAGCAGTTGGTACGCGCCGAGTTGTTGCTTTCCACCAAGGGTCCCGGCGGTGGCTTCTCCATGCCTGGGGCCATGGCCCGTAAGGTGAAGCTGAGCCACATCGTTTCCACAATCGATGGCGATGCCATCTACAAGGGCTGCGCATTGGGCTTGCGGCAGTGCGATGCGACCAAGCCCTGCACCTTGCATGATCACTTCCTCAAGGTGCGCGAAGACCTGCGTCGCATGCTGGAGCGTACCAGCGTGCAGGATCTAGTGAAGGATCTGAAGGAGGGTGGGAGGGTTCTGAAGCGCTAGTGGACGCGATCCTCGGATGCGAGAAGCCCCGCACGTACGGGATCTGACCGAGGTTCCGAAGATCACTTCGTCGACGCTCATTATCAATGGTCACTTGGATGAGCATTAGGGGGATGACCAAGCATCGGCTCACCGTAGCCCGGGATCACCGCGCCGCTGTGGTGTTCACCGCCCATGGCCTCGATCTCTGTCGCAAGGGCGGTTGAACAGTGGACGAAGTGTACTTGCACATCCACTGGGAGAACAACATCCTGTTCCCGCGTGCCGTGGCCTTTGAGAACGCGTTGCAGCACATCAGCTACTGATCGTTGTCAGCCGAAAGGAGCGCACGGGGGGATAGTTTGCGGCCTAACCGACAGGACCGCCAATGAAGTCGATCACGCTGTTCGTTGCCTCGTTCTTCGCGCTCACCTCCACCGCGCAGATCAATAACCCGCTGGCCATTCCTCCCGCGCTGGATGTGGACACCTTCGATCTGGTGGTGGACGAACATGTGCATCAATTCTATCCGGGACTGAACACGCCAACATACGGTGCGAGCGCGGAGTACCTGGGACCCACGCTAATCTTCCACACGAACGATACGACCCGCATCCGCGTTCACAACGATCTGGCTCAGATCACAAACATGCACTGGCATGGCTTGCATGTGCCGGCCGAATTCGATGGTGGTCCGCCGCGCGAGATCGCACCTGGTGGTGTGTGGGATGTGAAGTTCCAGGTGAAGAACCCGGCCGGTACCTATTGGTACCACCCGCATCCACATGAGCTGACCGCAGAGCAAGCGAACATGGGGATCGCAGGCTTCATCATCGTGCAGGACGACGAGGAAGGCGCCCTCGATCTACCGCGCACGTACGGCGTGGATGACTTTCCGATCGTGGTGCAGGACCGGCGTTTCCAAGCGAACGGTTCTTTCGTCTTCGGCCCCTTCGGCGATTCGGTGCTCGTGAACGGCACGCCGCGACCTTACTTGGAATGCCCGGCACAAGTGGTGCGTTTGCGGCTGCTGAACGGATCCAATGCACGGATCTATCCGCTCGGATTCGAGAATAACCATCCGTTCTCGATGATCGCCAGCGACGGGGGCTTGTTGAACGCGCCCGTCACCATGGACCGCATCCCGCTGAGCAATGGTGAGCGTGCGGAGATCCTCTTGGACCTCACCGGCATGGAAGGCGACAGCCTGTTGCTGATGTCCTATGGCAGTGAACTGCCCGCGACGGTACCGGGAAGTTCGTTCATCCTATGGGAGGGCAGCGCATTGAACGGTATCGATTTCCCTGTTCTTCGAATACGGATCACGGCGCCGACAACAAGTCCGGTCAGCGCCGTTCCCGCAGCACTTGGTACCGCCCTCCCCCTTGATGAGGCACTGGCCACGAACACGCGGACGAAGGTGCTTTCGGGTAATGGCATGGTGGGCATGGGCATGTTCTATATCAACGGCCAGATGTTCGACCTGAACGTGATCAACGACACGATGCAGCTCGGGTCGATGGAGATCTGGGAGATCGAGAACATCTCGAACATGGCGCATCCGTTCCACATCCATGGCGGATCATTCTTCATCCTCGACCGCGACGGGATCGCGCCACCACTTTGGGAGCAAGGCGCAAAAGATGTTGTGCTGTTGGATGCCGGTGCCGGTGTGCGCGTGATCATGCGCTTCGACGACTACATCACCGATGGCTGGCCCTTCATGTACCACTGCCACAATCTGCTGCACGAAGACAATATGATGATGGCGCAGTACATCGTGGTGGACCCGAACGTCGCGGTCGGTGACGCCACTGAAGTTCCTGCGATCAGTGTGTTCCCTTCGCCTACGTCATCATCCGTCACCTACTCCGTACCCTTCGCGGCGATGGAACTACGCCTCTTCGATGGAAATGGACGTGCGGTAATTCAGCGGGTCGGGCCGATGGTCCCCTCGGGTGCGATTGACTTGGGCGGTTTGCCCAGCGGGCCATACATGCTTGTGCTGAATTCCCGTACCCAGGTGGCGCGCACGGTGGTGATGAAAGAATAGGACCACTTCCGTCATCGCCCGCCGCTTGGTAGCGGCATACCTCGGACATGCTGAACCTCCCTATGCGTAGCGGAGCTCGGCGAGTGGTTCGAAATGCGCCGTGAAGTGCCGCAGGAACTTCGGCTCCTTCACGATACGGATGCCTTTCACCCTTTCGCGCATGCGCATGATCTCCTCAAAGGTCTCGGCCACGTATTCGATGTGGCTCTGCGTGTAGACCCGTCGTGGGATGGCCAATCGGACCAGTTCCATAGCCGACGGGATCAATGAGCCATCGGCGGCGTACTTGCCGAACATCACCGAGCCGATCTCCACGCTGCGGATGCCGGCGAGCCGATAGAGCTCGCAAACCAATGCCTGCCCCGGGTACTCGTGCGATGGGATATGCGGATA
>JBATMK010000008.1:0-2646 GCA_049289815.1 Flavobacteriales bacterium | reverse complement strand
GTGAAGGAGAAAGTGGACCAGGAGAAACGCACACCGGAGGATGTGGCGAAAGGCATTGTGAAGTTTCTCGTTGATGTCTTTGACGAGACTGGGGAGACCGTTGCCATTGCGACCATTCTGACGATGGTGAAGAAGCTGGATCAGAACTGACCAATACGGATGTGCCAGATCATGCGTTTCTCAAGCATGCGCGTGATAATATCGCTCCTCGTTCTAACCAATGGCTGCATTGCCATGGCACAGATGAATGAGGAACAGGTTGAGCGTCTCGCTCGCCTGAATTGCGAACTCTCGAATGCTTGGACGGTCAGCGACTTGCATGAACAGGATTTTCTGATCGGTGGCAAGAACACCCGGTGCTACTCTGCCGACCTATACACGGCTAAGACTTCGCGAAAGGGAAACAACGAGGGAGTGAGCTTGTACTTCTTCGAAAAAGCAGCTTCAGATAGTGTGGAGGCTCGATTCCTGCCAACCGACGAATCAACCTATGAGTTCATCTACACGAAGTCATTCGTCGTGGTGGCATCCTATTTCAGCTCGAACGGGAAGCTCTACGACATGTACACACGGGAGATGCTCAAGGAGCTGAGGAACTACTTCACGAACTGGCATACAAGCTATTGAGGTATGAAGGGAGTCGTGAAGTTCCCGGTGGAAGTGTTCGATGAGACCGCGGAGACGGTGGCCATTGCGCCGATCCAGGATCCACTATCACCGTTGCTTCACCACACACACAGCTCGCACCCTTGCATCGTTGCGCAGCAAGCAGGTATAGGCTCCCGGTGCAAGGGACGATAGGTCGAGCAGAGTGCTCGCAGTGCCGGGTGCCACGCGCGCGCTCAACACCACACGTCCGGTGGCGTCAACCAGTTGCAGCAAGCCGGCGCTTCCTTCAGGCACATCGATGCGCACGTTGTTCTGTGCTGGGTTCGGATAAGCGATCAGTCCCGATCCGTTCGTCAGCGCTTCCGGGGTGCCCACATTGCCAGCCAATTGCAAGCGCCAGACACCGCCGTCGCGCAGGCGGGCCCACAGGTAATTGTCCGTGGCGGTGATCTCACTCACTTCCTCCACGGGCAGGTCCAGGCTCACGTCGATCCACGTGATGCCGTCGGCGCTGAGGTAGTGCACACCGCGGTCGCTGGCCAGGTAGATCACGCCATCCGCGCTGTGCAGGTCCGCTGCCGAACCATTCGGGAGGCCGGTGTTGAGGTCCGCCCAGATGGTGCCATTATCGTCGGAGTACTTCATGCCACCACCCGTCATGCCCATGTATAAGCGTCCGTTGTGCGAGAGCAATGCACCCCCAGCGAAGGAAGCGCCATCGATCTGTGACAACACGCCTGTCCATGCCGTTCCGCCGGGCAGGTCCAGCTTCGACATGAATGTGTTCGGTCCGATCTCATTGCCCACGAGCGCATAGTAGTCGCCATCGTGCAGCACCAGGTCGGTAACGATCGGGTCGAAGCCCGGACCGCTGATGCCGCCTTCGAACTCAGTGATCAAGGTGCCTTGGGGATCGAAGAGGGACACATCGGCGTCGGGGAACGATGCCGATTCGCCGAAGGCCACCAGCGTATCACCGATGCTGATCCAGTCGGCCGTAAGGCCGTACAGGTCGGAATTGTCCGCTTGGGCCCACGTTGTGCCCTGGTTGCTGGAGTGGTGCATCTCCATGATCCCCCCGAAGCCGTCCCAGCCGATGAGGATCTCTTGCGCGTTGCGCGTTACCCGGTATAGCTCGCCCCCGACGGGCGCGATCAGTGTGGTCCATTGCGCATCGTTCTCGTTCATGTGCTGGAACATGCTGTCCGATACCGCGAGCAGTCCTTGCGCATCGCTGTGCAGGTCCTTCAGCGCAATGGCGTTGATGCCCTGCTTGGAGGCGGGCTGCCAGCTCTGGCCGCTGTTGGCGGTGCTCAGGAAGTACACGTCGCCGCTCAGGAAGACCTGGCCCCCATGCGCGTAAAAGGTGATCGTACGGCCGGTGGTGGGCACGCTGGGCATCGAGGTGAAGCTGGTCTGGCCGGGCAGCCAGGTGCTGTGGCCCACCATGAAGTTGCCGCCTTGCGCGAAGTAGTAGCGTGTTCCATCGTAGCCCATGTACAGGGGCGTGAAGGAACCGGCGGTGGTGGTGGTCTGCTGAAAGCTCGCGCCGCCGTCGGTGGAGGTGAATGCTTGCGTGCCGAACGCATGGATCGCGCTAGCCGTGCCATGCACAACATCCACAAGTTGTGTGATCCCCGTGCAGAGCTGCCACGAAACACCCAGGTCCGTGGAACGATAGAGACCTGCAGCGGCACCGAGCACGCCGGCTGGCGTGTAGCAGAAGAGGTTGCCACCAGCGCCGTACACGGGGTTGAAGAGCGAGGCCGCTCTGTGGCGTGTGGTCCAGTTGATGCCATCGTTGGTGAAGAAGAGACTGTCCACGTCGTAGCCGCGAACGAACAGTTGGTTGCCAGCCTCCTGGAAGGAAGTGCTGCCGAAGCTATCCTGGCGCAGGTACCGGCCCGCGCGGGTGAGCGTCCAGGTGATGCCGCCGTCGGCGCTGGTGTAGACGCCTTTCTCGAAGATGCACGCGTAGAGCAAGCCGTTCTTCTCGGCCAGCGAGATGATCGTGCCCGATGGCATGCTCCTGGACCA
>JBATMK010000007.1:0-33751 GCA_049289815.1 Flavobacteriales bacterium | reverse complement strand
GTCCTGGAGTGATCACAGCCGATGAATGCAAAGTGGGCATCATGCCTGGCTTTGTGTTCAAGAAGGGACGTGTGGGCATCGTGAGCAAGAGCGGCACCCTCACCTATGAAGCTGCGGACCAGGTGGTGAAGGCCGGACTGGGTATCAGCACGGCCATCGGCATCGGTGGCGATCCCATCATCGGAACCACCACGCTCGAAGCCGTTCAACTCTTCGCCAATGACAAGGACACCGATGCGATCGTGATGATCGGCGAGATCGGTGGCGATCTGGAGATCCGCGCTGCGCAATGGATCAAGGCCAACTGCAAGAAGCCCGTCATCGGCTTCATTGCCGGTGAAACCGCCCCCAAGGGCCGCACCATGGGCCACGCGGGGGCCATCGTTTCGGGCGCCGATGAAAGCGCCGCGGCCAAGAAAAAAGTGATGCGCGAAAGCGGCATCCACGTGGTGGACAGCCCCGCCTCGATCGGTGCGAAGGTGAAAGAGGTGCTGGGGTAGACCCTCAGTTCTTGTCCTTCTGCTTCT
The DNA here is from genome assembly GCA_049289815.1 of Flavobacteriales bacterium. Classification (GTDB taxonomy): domain Bacteria; phylum Bacteroidota; class Bacteroidia; order Flavobacteriales_F; family PHOS-HE28; genus PHOS-HE28. The sequence goes on along the minus strand of JBATMK010000007.1, from coordinate 33,224 downwards.
CTTCCTTCAAGCTATCGATGCGGTCCTGGTCGGGGGCGTTGTGCTCTGGTGCCTCGCGCCGTTCATTACTGGTACCAGCATCGCTCGCTGACTTCTGTCCGCAGCAACCCAAGAGGAACAACGCGGCAAGCCCGCTACTCAATAACCAGGATCTCATGGGCAATGGTTTTGTCGGTGGTGGAGATGGTGAGCACGTACTGGCCCGGGGACAACTGCCCGCGGTTGAAGATGAGCATGTTCTCGCCCATGGCCGGCGTGCCCCGGTAAAGGAGTTTCACCAAGGCACCTTTCATGTCCGTGAGGTTGATGTTGTGCTCTGTGCGATCTTCAGCAGTGAAGGTGAGGTTGAACATGTCCACGGTCGGTGAGGGGAACACGCTGATGGCCGGGTTGCTCACTTCCGGTTCGGGGATGCCGATCGGCCCATCGCCGATCTGTGCGATCCAGGTTTTCCAGGTGTTGTTCAAGACGCCCTGCACGTTGGCGCCATAACAACCGGCCATCCACACTTCGGGATCGGATGCATTGTGCTTGCGCGCCATACCGGTGTAATCGCCCCAGCGATCTTCCCCTTGGATGAAATCCACATACGTCTCGCCCGCTTTCACCAAGGTGCTGTTGCTCCACTGCATGTTGGCGTCGCAGTTCACCACACGTGCTTCGGGGTTCACGCTGGTGCTGCTGCGCAGGAAGGCCACCATAACACCGGGGTCGCTGGTGCTCGTTGCGTACGACGCGAGTTGGGGGAAGGAGATATCGATGACACCGGGGTTTCCGAAGGTGCTTTGCTGGGCCTGCAGGTTGGTGACATCGATCCGCGAGTAGACCAATCCGTTCCAACCGTTGCCCACATCGGCGTGGTGGATGCAATGCAACTGGCCGTTCAAGTAAAAGGCCCCTAGGATGCGGCAGTCACCGTTGTCCAGGAGATCTCCTGTGATGGGCATCTGCGCGTCGGCTGCAGGGCTGTATCCACCGACGTTCACTGTGTACGTGTTCAGGTTCGGGTTCGCCCCAAGGTCATTGGTGAGGTCCCACACCACATAACGGTTCTCGCCTGCCGGTGAGCTGTTCACCAGCAGTATTCCCGGACCATAGTTGCCGCTCTGCCCCCAACTGGCCGGTACCAAGGTGAAGGGGCCGATATCGGCCGTGAGCCCGTACCAGTACTGCCAGTTCAGGTTGCCACCGTTGTATCCTTCGTTCTTCTGGATCTGGAAGATGATGGACTGGCTGAACTGGTTATTGCCACTGGTGAACAGGTTGCCGCTCAAATACACCTCATTGTTGCTCACCCCGATGCTCGGATAGTCGAACCAACACCCGCTCTGAAGCGGGTCGCCCGCGATCTGATAAATGTTCCAGCCGTCGTTCGGGTTGTTGGTCTGGCTGAAGCACCACAACAGGATGGAGTTGCTCGCATCGGAACCATGCAGCACCACCATGAAGAAGCGGTCCGAACCACTGTCGTACAGCACTTTGGGATCGTAGATGTTCGCGTTCAGCCCCTGGCCTTGGAAGAAGTCGGCCCAGTACGCCCCGAAAGCGATGCTGCCGCTGGTCTGCGCATACACGATACCGTCGTTGTTGGTGCTTACGATCCAGCCTCCATTGCTGATGGCCAAGCTGTTGTCCGGCGGCGTTTGCTGCGTGCTCCAGTTCGCTTCGAAGTTGGTGCCGACCACGGGGAGCACGCTTTTCGGCGCCCCTTCAAGCCCGGGTAAGCCGGGTATGGCTGAAGCGAGCTTGGCCGCCAGCTTCGCGTCCTTGATGGCATTCACTTCCGGTAGCCCGTGGTTGCGCGCGCTCATGCGCACCACCTTGTTGCCCCAGTTGGTGGAAACGGTTGCGTTGCTCACTTGGCCGGTGGAAGCCGTGGCGTATATCGGCGAACGTTGGGCATCGCCAGTGGCATGAGGCTTAGCCGTGGTCGGCGTCGGGAGCACCGGCCGCGTCTGCTGGGCCAGCGAAAGCGAGACGATCAGCACGGAAGTCACGGCAAGGAATGTCCGATGACGAGTAGGAGAAGTGCGATGATTCATGTTGCGGGATATGGGACCCTCAAATCTCGGTCATCACCTAATGCAGTGGACCGTGCAGGGCATCCCGAGGATCCGTGATTGCGCGATCGCCGGGATCTGCTATCGCCGGGTGCCAAAGGGGACCCACCCTACTTTAGCCCGCCGCCTTTCGCACCAGCGATCGGCAACTGGATCATGGCACTACTCCAAGGCAAGGTTGCGCTCGTCACCGGCGGTTCACGCGGTATCGGCAAGGGTATCGTGGAGCGTTTCCTGGAGGAAGGTGCCGATGTGGCCTTCACCTATGTGAGCAGCCCCGGCAAGGCCGATGCGATGGCGGAAGAGTTGGGCAGGTCGGGCAGAAAGGTGCTTGCCATCCAGAGCAACGCCGCCGATTTCAACGCCGCACAAGCAGCCGTTGACCAAGTGGTGAACGCTTGGGGCAAACTCGATGTGCTGGTGAACAACGCAGGCATCACGAAGGACCAATTGCTCATGCGCATGAGTGAAGCCGATTGGGATGCGGTCATGAACACCAACCTCAAGAGTGTCTTCAACATGACCAAGGCAGTGATGCGCACCATGCTGAAGCAACGCAGCGGCAGCATCATCAACATGAGCAGCGTGGTGGGGGTGAAGGGGAACGCGGGGCAGGCCAATTACGCGGCCAGCAAGGCGGGCATCATCGGGTTCACGAAGAGCGTTGCGTTGGAACTGGGCTCCCGCAACATCCGCAGCAACAGCATCGCACCGGGCTTCATCGAAACGGAAATGACCGGTGCGCTCGACCCGAAAGTGGTGGAACAATGGCGTGAAGGGATCCCCTTGAAACGCGGAGGTACGGCTATGGATGTTGCCAATGCCTGCGTGTTCCTCGGGAGTGACCTCAGCGCCTACATCACCGGACAGACGCTGCATGTGTGCGGTGGTATGCTCACTTGATCACCGAGGTCAGCGCACCCCCTTGAACCACCGGCCACCGCGGAACTGATCGCGGTCGGCATCCCGGCTGAGCAGTACGAAACTGGCGCGGCCAACAATGTGGTCCATCGGCAGGAAGCCCCAGTAGCGGCTGTCCGAGCTGTGGTTGCGACTGTCGCCGAGCATGAAGCAATAGTCGTTGGCGATGATGTATTCGCTCAAGACCTCCCCGTTCATCAGTACATCACGACGTGTGTTCTCCAGTGTATGTCCTTCGTAACGTGTGATGATGCGGTCATAGAGCGGAAGACGGTACAGGTCGATGGGAACCGTATCGCCCGAACTCGGGACCGTGAGCGGCCCGTAGTTGTCAGCGTTCCATTTGAACGTGGGGCTGTAGGGGAAGATGTGATCGGGCGAACCGCTCTCATCGCCCATGGGTTCCGCTTCGGCCACCAGCTTCTTCCGCTTCAGTTCATTGGCCAGGCCCTGATTCAGCGGTAGTTCAATGAAATGGCTGCCGGTCGGGGAGAAGTCCAACGGTAGTTGCAAGAGGTCCAGCACGGCCCGGGCATCAGCCTCCTTCCGCAACCGCACCAACCAACTGCGCGTGAGTTCGGGTGGGTCGGATAAGCGCTTCCCGTTCACGAAAACGCCGCCGGCCTTTATGCGCAGCGTGTCGCCAGGTAGGGCCACCATCCGTTTCACCAGCAGATCGCGGCGCGCCATGGCGCGATCATCCTGCACCGGATCGCGGAAGACCACTACATCGTTCCGCTCAAGACCTGTCCAGGTTGCCATGATGTTCACAGCCAGAAGATCGCCCGGCAACAGCGTGTGGTACATGCTCGTGTTCTGCACCGTAACCCAGCGCAACACGAAAGCATTGAGCATGCCGAGCACCACCAAGGCGATCACCAGCGCGCGCAACCATTCGTTCAGTTTGCGCCAGCGGGCCAGGAGCGACTTCACGAGCGGAGGGATCTAGTCCACACCAGAGAACAATCGCTTCCAACGGATGCCCATGGGGAAGCCGCCGTTCTCCGGGTCGGCGCTCATCCAGATGAAGACGGCCTTGCCCACCACATGGTCCTCGGGCACGAAGCCCCAGAAGCGTGAGTCCTGGCTGCCGTGGCGGTTGTCGCCCATCATCCAGTAGTAGTTCTGCTTGAAGGTGTAGCTCGTCGCTTCGCTGCCGTTGATGAGGATCTTGCCGTCCTTCACTTCCAGGGTATTGGCCTCATACACTTGGATAGCGCGGCGGTACAACGGCAGGTTGGCGATCGTCAGGTCGATCTTCTCGCCCGCTTTCGGGATCCACAATGGCCCGAAGTTGTCCACGCTCCAATCATAGGCGGTGTCGTTGGGGAAGATCTGCAGTTCCGCGATGTTGCTGGACTTCTGCCGCGGTGTGAGATACGGGGTCATGGACGACACGAAAGGCAGCTTGCCGAACCCATCCTTCATGCCCTGCTGGATCGGCAACAAGTAGCGTCGGTTGCCGCCATCCATCACCTCGTTCGGATTGATGTCGTACTTGTCCTTCATCATGGAGAAGTTGAGACCGCTCTTGGTCTCCACTACGTACTTCATCTGGCCGGTTCCGGCCAGCGGTTGCAATTCTCCGTTCACGTAAACATCTCCCTCGCGCACCTCCACTGTCTCCCCGCTCACCGCAACGCAACGCTTGATGTAGTTCTCCTCCTTGTCCAATGGACGGGTGCGGATGCCTTCGACCTTCACTTTCACCAGCCCCCCGTTGCCGTCAGGCATGGCGATGAATTTCTTCTCCAGGATGCTCTCACGGCCGCCGGGTGTCTGTCGCACCAGCTGGTAGTAGCTCGGGTTCTCGTGGTCGATCACGATCGTATCGCCTTCGGGGAAGTTGAAGACCACTGCATCGCCGCGTTCCACGCTGCCGAAACCCGGAAGCCTGTAATACGGCCGGCTGAACCACTCCACGAAGCTGGGCGTGTTCTTCGTGCCCGCGATCGTGTGGTGCATGAAGGGCATGCTGATCGGCGTCATCGGCATGCGTGGTCCGTAGCTCAGTTTGCTCACGAACAGGTAATCGCCGATGAGCAGGCTCTTTTCCATGGAGCCCGTGGGGATCGTGAATGCTTCAAAGGTGAAGGTGCGGAACACGGTTGCCACGATCACCGCGAAGAGGATGGCATCGCCCCATTGGGCCAGCATCGTGGTGCGGCGCTCCTTCACCGGAATGGGGCCGATGTATTTGTGCTCTTCGCCGAAGGCCAGCTTGGGCAGGGCATACCACGGCAGGAAAATGCACAGGAGGTAGTGCTTGGTGTCGCGCGCGCTGAAGCAGATCGCCAGGTTCACGTTCATGATGATGAGCATGAGCAGGTTCACGCCCGGCACCAGCAACAGGAACAACCACCACCACGGCTTGCCGATGATCTTGTTCCAGACATAGATGTTGTACAGCGGCACCCAGCCTTCCCATGCCTTGCGACCGGCCTTCACGAAGAACTTCCACAGGCACGCGTACAGCACGATGAAGTAGGCGAAGAGGACGATGTAGGGGATCATGCGGTGTATTGATCAGCCCATCGCTTCAAGGCGATAAGGAGCGCGAATGTGCGCATTCGGCGCGGGTGGGCAGGATGGCGGCTTGTGAAGAGGTGTTACGAGCAAGGCCCAGCGCGTCATAGGCTCCATGAACGGCTATTGCCCGTCATTCGAGGCCGTCCAAGAGGTCGTCCATGGTGAACAGGCCCTTACGGCCGCGTAGCCACTCGGCCGCTATCACGGCGCCGGTGGCGAATCCCTTGCGGGAAAACGCCTCGTGGGTGATGATGATGCGGTCCTCAGGACTTGTCCAAGTGATGCTGTGCTTGCCAGGCACTTCTCCGGTTCTTTCGCTGATGATCGGAACACGAGCAGGCTCTGCGCCCCTCTCCTTGGGAGAGGGGTCGGGGGTGAGGTCCCACCCCGAATACCGCTGCGTACTCAGGTCAATATCCCGGGCCAACGTGATCGCCGTTCCGCTCGGCGCATCCAGCTTGTGGATGTGATGGATCTCGTCGATGTGGACATGGTAGCCTGGTTGCTTGTCCATCAATTGCGCAAGCCGCTTGTTCACGCGGAAGAAGAGGTTCACACCGATGCTGAAGTTGCTGGCCCAGAGCAAGGATCCACGGTAGGTATGCACCAACGCCTTCACATCGCCCATGTGATCGTACCAGCCCGTGGTTCCGACCACAACAGGCACCCCGGCCTTCACGCAGAGTTCCATGTTGGCCAGTGCCTGGCCGGGCTTGCTGAACTCGATAGCCACATCGCAACCCGTGGGGGCGGCGCCGGCGTTCACTGCATCCACTTTTAACCCGATGCCATGGCCGCGCGACAATGCCACCTCCTCGATGGCCTTGCCCATTTTGCCGTATCCGTAGAGGGCTATGCGCATGATGCGAAGATGTGAAGATGGGACGCGTGCGGGCAGGAACTTTCACATCCGTGCACGGGTATGGACTAGAAACTCACTTGTAGCGTGAGCCCGACAGCGTTGTGTGCGGCCAGCTCAAAACCGGGCGAGATGGCCATGCCAAGATCCTCGCTCACATCGAACCGCACGAAGTGGGCATCCACCGTTGCATCGATCACGTTGAGCAAGTAGACCGCCCCGGTGCAGATCCAGGACAGGTCGCGCCACTTGCGGTAGGTGTTGGCCACATCGAGCACCGCGCTCGCACTGAATGCACCGTTGAACTCATCCACGGTGTTGGGATCGCTGTCCGTGATCGCCAGGTACGCGTCCTTGTACCTGGTGTATTGGGTGGTATTGCGGTCCACGAAGTAGTAGGCCACCCCAAGGCCGCCGAGTACGATGGGCACCTTCCAGTACTTGCGGTTGTAGACCTGTCCGGCTCCTGGGAGCACGGCGCTGAAGATCGTGGCCTTGGTGGGGGAGTGGCGGGCTCGCCAATCCTCCTTGATGGATGTGGTATCGGTGCGGAGCGTGTCCGACTGGGCGCTGCTTGCGAACGGGAGCAAGGCCAATGCGAGCAACAGGAACATACGGTTGAAGGTTGACGAGGACATGGGCCGATCGCTCAACGTCATCGCGAAGCCATTCACATGGCTGAAGCGATCCATGCCACGATCGCGTGTCGCACAACCGTTGGAGGATAGCGCTTCGGTGATAGGTCGCATGGATCGCTTCGTCGCAGAGCCTCCTCGCAATGACGATGCCGTAAGCATCCGATCAACTCAATCCTTCAACCGGCGGACGATGCGTTCCATCTCCATGGCATCGGCGAAACCGATCTCGATCTTACCCTTGCCGCGCCCATCTCCCTTCACGTTCACCTTGGTTCCGAGTTCCTTCGTGAGTTGCTTGGCCAGATCGCGGAAGTGGACGATGGTCACTTGACCGCCCTTGGCTTTGCCGCCCTTCCGCGCGCGCGCCAGTTCTTCCACCTGCCGCACGCTCAACTGGCTTTCAACGATGCTGCGGTACAATTCCAGTTGCCGGGCGGGATCGGCGATGCTGATGAGGGCCCGGGCGTGACCCATGCCGATCTGCCGCTGGCGAAGGCCCAGTTGCACTTCGGCGGGAAGCTTCAACAAGCGTAGGTAGTTGGTGATGGTCGCTCGGTCCTTGCCCACTTTCACGCTCAACTCCTCGTGGGTCAGTTTCACCTCATCCACCAAGCGTTGGAAGCTGATGGCTACTTCGATGGCGTCGAGTTCCTCGCGCTGGATGTTCTCCACCAGCGCCATCTCCAGCATGCCTTCGTCGTTGGCAACGCGGATGTACGCAGGGATCTCGGTAAGGCCCGCGGCCTGGCTGGCGCGGAACCGGCGCTCGCCGCTGATGAGTTGGTAACGGTCGTAGCCCATCTTCCGCACGGTGACGGGCTGAATGATGCCCAGCTCGCGGATGCTTGTGGCCAGTTCCATCAGCGCCTCCGAACTGAAGGTGGTGCGCGGCTGGAACGGGTTGGGCTCGATCTGGTCGATGGGGATGGCCGCCATGGGACCGCCTGTGCGCACCGGGCCGACATTGTCCGCACGATAGGCATCGGTGCGCGGGGCGATGTCCGCGCTATTGTCCTCCAACAGGGCACTGAGGCCACGCCCCAGCCCTCGCTTCTTCGTCATTGAGCGATCGGGATGGTGCGCTCGCGCTCAGGGATGCGCGTCAACTCGTTCTTCTGCAGGATCTCGCGTGCCAGGTTCAGGTAGTTCACTGCGCCCTTGCTGGTGGCGTCGTGCATCACGATCGTCTGGCCGTGGCTGGGAGCCTCGCTCAAGGTCACGTTGCGGTGGATAACCGTGTCGAACACCAGTTCCTGGAAGTGGGTCTTCACCTCATCCACCACTTGATTGGCCAGGCGCAAGCGGCTGTCGTACATGGTGAGCAGCATACCCTCGATGCTTAGCGAAGTGTTGAGCCGCTGCTGCACGATCTTGATGGTGTTGAGCAGTTTGCCCAAGCCCTCCAAGGCGAAGTACTCGCACTGCACGGGCACGATCACGCTGTCGCTGGCGGTAAGGCTGTTCACCGTGATGAGGCCCAGCGAGGGACTGCAGTCGATGAGGATGAAATCGTACAGATCGCGGAGCGGGGCCAGCACTTTCTTCATCTGTTGCTCGCGCTCGGCCATGTCGATCATCTCGATCTCCGCACCCACCAGATCGATGTGGCCCGGCAGGATGTCGAGGTTCGGGTTGTCGGTGCTCTGGATCACGTCCTTCGCGTTGATGCCACTGACAATGCACTCGTAGATGCTGTGCCGCGTCTTCTTCGGGTCGAGCCCCACGCCGCTGGTGGCGTTCGCCTGCGGGTCGGCATCCACCAGCAGCGTCTTGCGCTCCAACACGCCAAGGCATGCCGCGAGGTTGATGGCCGTGGTGGTTTTGCCTACGCCACCTTTCTGATTCACGATGCTGATGATCTTGGCCATGGGTCTGGGGGTCGGGGGAGGAGGTTCGGAACGATTTTGTCCGCGCGCCCGCTCAGGCACAAAGAACCGACCGAACGGCACCTCGGAGGTGTTGATGATCAACGGACTTTTCAACGATCCGGGAAAAAGAAATGTGTAGTGAGTGGGATGGAGCAAGTCCGGTGCATTCGCTCCCCGCTTGCCAGAATTCCTGGACTGCATCGGCAATGCTGTACTTGCCCTTTGTTCAACACGAAGACCAGCAGGGACGGCTGGTGCGGAAAAAGAAAGCCCCGACTTGTCGGGGCTTTCCGAAGGGTGTTGCGGACTCAGAACTTGAAATTCAGGCCTACCGCGATGTTGGCCATGCCATAACCGAGTTCACCCCAGGCGGCGAAGCCATCGCTGAAATACCAGCGAGCCCCGGCGAAAACGTCGTGGCGGAAGCCGCTGCCGCTGGTGCCGAGATAGCCGTAGTTCGAGTACGGATAGTTCGAGTCATCGGAGCGCGTTACGATGTTCACACCAGCTAGTACGCCGGCATACATGTCCAGCTTGTCGATACCGTGCCATTCGTTCCAGTGGTAGCTCGCCCGAGCACCGAACTGGATGTAGTTCCATCGGTAGTCATAATAGTAGGGGCCGTAAATGTCGTAGTGGTAGGAGACCGTCTTGTAACCGAAGAATGCGCCCGCACCGATCACTCCAGGACCGGCCTTCACGCCCAGCGCGTGTTCGAAGTGGGCCAGGAAAACCGGGGATGTTGCCGAGTAGGATCGGTAAGCGCTGTAGGAGCCACCGGCCCCGATCCCGATGCCGAGGATATTGTCTCCTGCAACGAACGCCTGGGCATGGGATCGTTCAGTGGTCAGGAACAACGCGGCCACAGCAGCTGCGGAAAGAAGAAGGCGGTTCATGGTGGTAGGGTTTGTCTTCGCAGCCGCAAAGATGTTGCCAGCGCGTGAATGCACGCGCACCTACCATTGGAAGTTTCAACAGCGCGAGCGACGATCAGTCGCAATAGATGGCCATGAGTTCGGCCACGCTCGTATCACCGAGTTCGTTGGCCTTCATCAGGTCCGGACAGGCTTCGTTCTTGCGCTCTGCGTGGATCAGGGCAAGGGCACGGCCCGCGTAGGCGTTGGCCAGCGTGGGGTCCAGTTCCAGTGCCTTGGTCATATCGGCAATGGCACCTGGGAGATCATCCAAATGGCTCTTCGTTACCCCGCGATCGAACCAGGCCTTCGCATCCGTGGGCGCGAGCTTCACCAACCGCTCATATACGGCCAGGGCACTGGCGTGGTCGCCTTGGATCACGTGCGCATTGCCCAAGCTGAACATGGTGTGTTCAGCAATAGGGCCTTCGGGAAAACGCATCAGCAGATCGGTAAGGCCGTCGATGGCCTCGGTGCTTTTGCCTTGTGCCGCATACACATCGTACAGCCGCAACTGCGCATTGGCATCGCCGGGTTGCAGGGCGATGGCCCGTTCCAGATCATGCGCCGCCCCGATCGGATCGCCGTTCAATTGGCGGCACAAACCGCGGTAGTACCAGGCCTTGCCCATGTCCGGGCGCAGGTTCAACAGTTCGCTGAACGAATGGGCCGCGGCAACGTGGTCCTCGGTTTTCATCTGGTGCACGGCCTGGCTGTAGAGTACCGCGGCATCCAGTGATTGCTGCTGCTGGGCGCACAAATTCAATGAGAGGAAGACCGCGAGAAGAGGTGGGGTGTTGCGGTTCATGTGGTGCATCCCCAGAGGTGGGGCGACCGTGGAACGAGTTCAGGGGGCAAAGGGTTCCGGAAAGCGGGCGCGAAGGCCTTCTTGACCGGAAACCTTCGCCAGAACAGGCCCTTGCTACGGCCGCACCACCACCAGCCTTTGCTGGATCGGCTCGAATCCGTCGCCGGCCATGATGCAGACGTACACCCCAGGCGAAAGTCCGGAAAGGTCCACGGTCAAACTGCCGCTGGAAGCGCTGATCGGTACTTGGCGCACCACGGCGCCAACCGCATCGCGCATGATCAATCGTGGATGCACCGACCCGGGAGACAAGGTGTATTGCACCCCGAATTGACCGGAAGCGGGGTTCGGTTGGATCCTGAGCAGTGGACCGATCACCGCCGATGCCGCTATCCCGGATGGCATGCTCCCAGTGATGACCACCTCCAGATCGTCCATATAGAAGCCGTCGTTATTGAACGCATTGACGTCGAACATGCGGAAGCGGAGATATGTGTCAGCACCGACGAAGGCATCGAGGCTCATTTCTTCCCTCACCCATGTCTGCTGATCGCCATCGATGATCGGCTGGCCTGGATCCTGGAATACGGATCCTGGCCGCGTGTGGATCCCGCATAAGGATGTCCAGTTCACTTCATCGGGAGAGGCCTGCACCTGCGCATAGTCCCGGTTGTGCTTGATGTCCCACCGCGCCATGAAAGTCAGGGTGGCGGAGGTGGCCAATGAGAGATCGATGGGGGCGGCCAGGTCCAAAATGTTGTCGAAGTCCGCCACGGTGCTGAATGGCGAGTCGGTGATGCTCGTTGGCGGGCTGTAGGAATGCTCCGTGGTGATGCCCCAACTGTTGGGGGCCCAGCCCATCATGGTGTTGCCGGCGTTGGTAAGGGCGATCGTGGGCTGGCCGTACACCTTTGAAATGGTATCGCGGGTGGCGAAGAGACCATTGTCCACCAACACAACGAAACGGACTTCATCGCCGTCCGAGATCGCGGGGTCGAGGAAGATCTCAATGGAATCCGTGAGCACGTCCAGCGGTGCGACGTTCGAGAATGCGACCGGCCCGCTGGTGGAGAGCACGTTCAACAATGGCTCCACCGAAACGCTGAACCCAGCGGTCTCCAAACCCAGTCCTTGAAGGTCGAACCGGAACTGTTGGGCCAACCCAGCGATGACCGCCGGCGACCGGTCGGTTACCTGTGCGTAAGCTCCTACCAGATGTGTTTGCAGCAGATCCTCGTCCATCGTCTCCTGGCAAATGGGGAGAATGCGCCAATCGGGTGGCCAGAAACCCTCATCCCCCAAGCCCGATTCCGGCGTCATCGATATGATCTTGTCCTTGGCCACCTGTTCGCCGTACATCCAATCATCACTGGTGCCGTTCACGTTGTAGTTCAGCGCTTGATCGCAGGTGCCGTACACATAACCGTTGTTGCGCGTAAGCAGATCCGCGTGCGCGGTGAAGAGCATGGAGTCCACGGTAAGCACACCACTGCCGTAGCCCCACGGATGGATGAGCATGTTGCCGTAGGTGTGGTAGTTGAGCGCTGACCGGAACTCGTGCGCGATGCAGAAGTCGCGCAGGGCCTGGGTTTCCGGTTCCGAGAAGGGGCCAGTGCCACGATACACTTCCGAAGCGGGATCGGGTGAAGAACCATTGTCGTCCGCCCCCCAGAGCCAGCCGTAGTTCCGGTTCAGGTCCACCCCGAAGGTGCCGTCGCCATTGTCCCTGCGGTTCTTGCGCCACATGCCGCCACCGGATGGATCGGTGGTTTCGTTATACACGTACCCATCCGGGTTCACGCATGGCACGATGTATATCTCGCGGTTGTCCAACAAGTAGGTCGCTTCGGGATCGGTGCCGTAGTTCTCCAACAAGTACCACATGAAGAAGACCAGCTGGGTAAGCCCGGCCGGTTCGCGCGCGTGGTGCAGTGCGTTGAACATCACCTCGGGCTTGGCCTGATCCACATTGGGGTTGTTGCTGAGGCGGACAAAATGGATATCGCGCCCTTCGATACTTGTGCCGATGGAGACTTTCGGGGAAATGAGGTTGGGGTACGCCGCCGTCATCGAATCAAGGATCGCCAGCATTTCCGTCCACGTGTAATAACCGCCCATGCTACCCAACTCGAAATGCTGTGGAACGGTGAAGGTTCTCGGGCCATCGCACAACCAACCGAGCGCCTTCGTTCCCGATGGTTCACCCGAACGGTTCTGTTCGCGATAGTGCGCAACGACATCGTCGATGAGTACCTCGCATGTGAAACCGTGAGCACGTGCCCGCTCGAGTTCGGCCGTGGATAGATCGGTGATGATCCAGTGATCCTTTACCACCTCCCCGTGATCGACAGCAAGACCCAGTGCACCCAACCGTTGAAGGCTGTGCGCCGGTGTGTCCGTCCGGACTTTCACCTTGGAATATCGAACCGTGCTCTGCGCCATGCCATTGGTCGCGAACAACAGCATCAGGGCAACTCGGAACACAGGCTTGCAACAGCGGAGGAACGATGGTTGGATCATTGCGTGAAAGTACAGCAGGTCCTTCACGCCCCGGAGCCATCGAGCAGCGCCCTAATGCGTCGCCAGCTTGGCCACCATCTCCTGCGTCATCGTTCCTGCGTCCATGCCATAGGCATTGACGAGGATGCCCTTCAACCCATGCTTGGCTGAACTGATCGCGTACACGATGCTCTGGTCCTCGGGATCGCTATTGCCTTCGAAACGATGGAATTCGTCAATGTGGAAATCAGCCGGATCAAGGCTCAGGTTGCGCGTGTCGCTCACTACACAATGGCCACCCAGCTGGAGGTCATCGGTGTAGCCGCGCCGTTGCAGATCGTTCACTGCTTCGGAGAGCGTGGAGTAAGCTGGCATTGCGCCAATGCGTTGATCGGTCACTTCAACACCTTGCCCGCATCCAGCATGTCCTTGATGCCGCCCACGCTGCTGAGCACGCCAGTGGCCTCATATGGGATGTACACCACCTTATTGTTCTGCCCGCTGGTCATGGCGTACAGCGTCTCGAGGTACTTCATGGCAATGAGGTAGTTGGCCGGATCGGCCTTGCTGCCTTGGATCGCTTTGGTCATCAGGTTGATGGCTTCGGCTTCGCCCTGTGCACGGCGGATACGCGCCTGGGCATCGCCCTCGGCTTCAAGGATCTGGGCTTGCTTTTGTCCTTCGGCAGTGGTGATCTGCGCCTGTTGCACCCCTTCGGCCTGCAACACCGCTGCACGCTTGCTGCCCTCGGCATCGATGATCTGGGCCCGCTTGTCGCGTTCGGCGCGCATCTGCTTCTCCATCGCTTCGCGGATGTCGCGTGGCGGGTTGATGTCCTGCAGTTCAACGCGGTTCACCTTCACGCCCCACTTGTTGCTGGCTTCGTCCAGGATCGCGCGCAACTTGCCGTTGATCGTGTCGCGGCTGGTCAGGCACTCGTCCAGGTCCAGTTCGCCGATCACGTTCCGCAGGGTGGTCTGTGTCAGCTTCTCGATGGCCATGGGCAGGTTCTCGATCTCGTACATCGCCTTCACCGGATCCATCATCTGGAAATAGAGCAACGCGTTGATCTCGGTCATCACGTTGTCCTTCGTGATCACGTTCTGCTTGGGGAAGTCATAAACAGTCTCCCGCAGGTCCAGGCGTTCCTTTTTCACGAACTGCACGTACTTGTTGCCATCGGGCAGGTCGCGTGTGTAGCGGAAGATGATCTCGCGTGGCTTGTCGATGATGGGGATGATGATGTTGATGCCGGCCGTGAGCGTCTTGCTGTACTTGCCCAGACGCTCCACCACCATGGCCTCGCTCTGTTGTATGATGCGCACGCCTTTCGCGATGAGGAACACCACGAAGAGGGCGAGCAGGATGAGAACGATGTTCATGATGTCCATGGCTCAGGGAAGGGGGTTGAGGTGATGAGGTGAAGAAGCTTCTAGCTACAAGGCACAAGTCTCAAGCTTCAAAAGGTGACGATTCCGAGGTTCTTGTTTTCAGGACTTGATCCTTGAAGCTTGAGCCTTGGGACTTGAAGCTTGTCAAAGGGGTTTTACGATGAGTGTATTGCTTTCCACGCGCACAACTTCAACGCTGTCGCCAACGTGGAGCGGCTGTTCGCCTTGGGCTTCGGCACGCCAATCGTCACCATCCACGCTCACGCGGCCCATGCGCACGGAGTCGAACTTGTGGGTAACACGGGCTTTGCGGCCGATCAATGCATCGGCCCCGGTCTTCATGTCCGTTTTCATGAAGTGTTTCACCATCAAGGGCCGTATGGTGAAGAAGGCCACCAGCGCGAACACGGAGAACACCAACAGCTGCACTGTGGCCGTGGCGCCCATGCCAGCGGCGAGCGCGCTGAACGCACAGCCGATACCCAGGCACACCAGGAAGAAACCCGGGACGAACATCTCTGCGATCAGCAGCAGCAAGGCCGCTACCGCCCACCATTCCCATTGGAAGAATCCCATTGTTCGGTTGAATACGGCGTGAATGTAGCCGCCCGTCCACGGCATTGGCATGCCCCCGATCCATGAATGGCAGCAGATCCTTACGGACGCGCCATCCGGCTCATGCTGCGCACTGGAAGAGAGCACTGGGACCCCCGGGCTATTTTCGGCGCCCCCGGCCCACCTTGACCACAGCATGCTGAAGCGCTTCTTGACCACCTTGAACACCAAGGCCGGCCGCGATACTGTGCTGACTTTCCTCACCGAAGGCCTCAGCATGTTGGGCATGGTGCTCGTGTTCCGGCTGGCCAAGGACCGTGGCGACGTCGACTTCGATCGCTATGTGATCGTTCGCCGCACCGTGGCTTTCGCTTTCCCGGTGGTGCTGCTCGGTACCATGGTCGGCCTCACGCGTTTTATCGCAATGACCACCGATGTGGCCGTGCAACGGCGTTACCTGTTGGGTGCACTTACATGGGTGATCCCTTTGGGGACCTTGCTATGCCTTGCTTGTGCCCTCATGCCAGGTCCCCTGGCGTGGATCTGTTTCGGGAGCTACGAAGAAGCCCCGTTGATGCTGCCCTTGGGCCTGATGACCTTCGGGATCGCATTGCACGGAGTGGCCTATGGATTCCTGCGTGGCCGGGGGCATGTCCTCCACGCCAATGCCATCCAGTTCTTCGCTTTGGCCATTGCACCGTGCATCGCGTTCGCACTGGTTGATGATCTGGCCAATGTGCTGTGGTTCACCGGTGCGTGCTGGTGGTTGGTGGCTGCCGCATCGTGCGCGCCGGCCTTGCTGCGCTCCACCAGCACTGGCGCGCGCCGTGAACGATCGGAGATCATGCGCTACGGATTGCCACGCGTGCCCGGCGATGTGGCCTTGGGCGCATTGTTAACGCTCCCGGTGTACGTGGTGGTGCGCACGTTCGGCCGTGATCTCGGTGCCGAGTATGCCTTTGCCTGCACGCTGTTGAACCTGGCCGCTGCGGCCTTCAGCCCCGTGGCTTTGTTGCTCCTGCCCGCCATTTCCGCGCGGCTGTCTTCCGGGCAGTTCGGCGACCTTGGGCAAAGCCTGAAGCGCATGATGACGATCGTTACGATCGCATCGGTGGCGCTGGTCGCTGGTTTCGAGTTGCTGGCCACACCGGTGCTGCGGATCTATCTGGGCGAGGGCGGCGAGGACCTGGTGGCCACCAGCCGCCTTGTCTTCGCAGCGGCATTGCCGTTCGCGTTCTTCAATGGTATGCGAAGCGTGCTGGATGCATACTACCAGACCCCACGGAACGGCGTGAATCTTTTGATGGCGCTGGGCATCCTGCTGGTCGGCAGCTGGCTGCATCTGCTTGTGGCCACGCCTTGGTTCACCATGGGCATCGTACTGTTGGTCGCGCTGGGCTGGTTGGGCTGGGCCACGTGGCGCGACCTGCAGCACGTGCGTACGGAGATCGATCGGATAAAGGCGCGAGGGGCCGATGCCATGCATGTCCTGGTGGTGATCCCGGAATCGGAGAACGGGGTGGTCTACAGCGATCCCAAGGGACAGGCCAACGCCTTTGTCGAGCTGGGCGCCGATGTGTCCATGTTCCATTTGGAGAACCGCACTTCCCTTTACCGCTTGTTGAACGCGCGCCGGCGCTTGCACCGCGTGCTGCGCACTGAACGGCCCGATGTGGTGCACGTGTACTACGGCTCTGTGGCCGCCTTGTGGACCGTGCTCAGCAGCCCCTTGCCCGTGGTGGTCACCTTCATGGGCGACGACCTGGACCGTAGCGATGTACCGGGCTTCGTGCGTTCACGCCTCGGCGGTTTCTTTTCGCAGATCGCGGCCTTTTTCGCCGCAGGCATCATCTGCGCAGACGAGCGAGTGCGCGACAATCTCTGGTGGCGTGGTGCGGAGGCACGTGTACTGTCCTTGCGCGACCGCGATCACGCGCGCGAGGCCTTGGCACACCTGCGGCGTGTGGCGTTCCATGGTGCGCAAGAAAGCCGCACAACGTGATGGCCTTGCGGATCCTGTTGTTGGCAGCCGGCAATTCCGTGCACACCGTGCGCTGGGCCACCGCCTTCGCGCAGCGCGGGTGCACTGTGCACCTGGTAACGCAGCATCCACCCGCAGCCCCGCCGGGCCATGGGGTGAACGTGCATGTGCTGCCGCATCGCGGCGTGTTGGCATACGTGCGGAACGGTCCAGCATTGCGGCGGCTCGCCAACACCCTTGCGCCCGATGTGGTGAATGCACACTACGCCACGGGCTACGGAACGTTGGCGCGCTGGTGCACGGGTATTCCGCTGGTACTCAACGTATGGGGCAGCGATGTCTTCGACTTTCCGAAGAACGGACCGTTGCATACGCACCTGATGCGCTCCAATCTGCGGAGGGCAGGTCATGTGGTGTCGACAAGCAACGTAATGGCGGAGCGAACTACAGCCTTGTGCCCCGGACTTCGACACATGCATGTGGTGCCTTTCGGCGTGGACACTTCCCTGTTCAAGCCACGAGCGGTCAAAGCGGGCGGCGACGAGGTCGTGATCGGAACGGTGAAGACGCTGGCACCGAAGTACGGTGTGGATACATTGATCGATGCCTATGCCTTGTTGCGCAAAGATCTTGGTGATACCTGTGCCAGCCGGCTCAGGGTCATCGGCGATGGACCGCAAAAACCTGCGCTCATCCAGCAGGTAACGCACCTTCGCATCACTGAGCATGTGCAGTTCGTTGATGCCGTTCCCCATGCTCAGGTGCCACGTGAATTGCAGGCCCTCGATGTGTTCAGCGCATTGAGCCGTGACGATAGTGAGAGCTTCGGTGTGGCCGTTGTGGAAGCCAGCGCCACCGGCCTGCCAGTGGTGGTGAGCGATGCCGGTGGCCTGCCAGAAGTGGTTAGCAACGGAGCCACGGGTTGGGTGGTGCCACGCGACAATGCGGCGGCTGCGGCTGCGAAGCTCAAGGAGCTTGCACTGGATGCCGGACAACGTAAACGCATGGGAGAGGCCGGGCGCATGTGGGTGAAGGAACGCTACGAGTGGAGCGTTTGTGTGGACCTCCAGATGCACATCTTGGACCTTGCATGCCGATCGCTATGAGGGTTATCCTGCTCACGCAATATTTCCCGCCAGAGACCGGTGCGCCACAGAACCGCCTGCTCGCCCTTGCAAAGTCCTTGCAGGCCAACGGCGCCGAAGTTTCCGTTCTCACGGCCATGCCCAATTACCCGGACATGCACGTGCACGAGGCTTATCGAGGAAAATGGAAGGTGAAGGAACGGGTTGAAGGACTTGCCGTGATCCGTGCGTGGCTCTTCGTATCCACCCGGCGTGGATCGCTTCATCGCCTCCTCAACTACTTCTCGTTCGTTCTCGCCTCCTTGGTCGTGGGCCTCTTCAACCTGCGTCGCTCGGACGTGCTCTTCGTGGAATCGCCGCCGCTGTTCCTGGGGATCACGGCGATGTTGTTGGCGAAGGCCAAGCGCGCGAAGCTCGTCTTCAATGTCAGTGACCTCTGGCCGGAAAGCGCCGTGCAGTTGGGGTTGGTGAAGAACAGGACGGTGATCGCAGCCAGTACATGGCTGGAGGAGCGCTGCTACCGGAAGGCCGCGTTGATCACGGGGCAAACACAAGGCATCGTAAGCAGCATCCGAAGTCGTTTCCCTGAGAAGCGCGTGGTATGGATACCCAATGGTGTGGACTTTCCGGCGATGGCGGAAAGCGAAGGCAGCGACCCGCAGCTTTCGCGATCCAAGTTCGGCGCACTTCCACAGGACCTGGTTCTGGCATACGCAGGGATCATAGGCCATGCACAAGGGCTTGATGTAGTGCTGAACGCCGCCGCCGCGTTGCGCGATCATCCCGGCATCCTCTTCCTGCTCATCGGCGATGGTCCGGAGAAAGGGCGCCTGCAAAAGCTCGCGGCCGAGCTCAACCTCCGGAACCTGCGCTTCGTGGATCGGATGCCGCGCAAGGAACTGTTGGGGCTGTTGCGCGGCGTTGATGCCATGCTGATACCACTGCGCCGGAACGATCTCTTCAAAGGCGCCATACCCAGCAAGATCTTCGAGGCGCTGGCGCTGGCCAAACCGATCCTGTTAGGTGTGGAAGGCGAGGCCAAGGAGTTGTTCATCGATGATGGCGGCGGCGGGGTAGCGTTCGTTCCCGAGGACCCTGATGACCTGGCCCGCAAGGTGCTCGTCTATCACGCTGACCGGTCGTTGCTCGCCGAGCATGGGGCCCTAGGCAAGGCGTATGCTCAGCAGCATTTCGATCGCGCGGTGATCGATCAACGATTGTACATGGAACTGCGCATTTTGGTGTCCGGTTCCCGGTGATCATGACTTCCACCGATAGCATTCCCTCTCTGGAGGACCCGCGCCGGGTGCATGGTCCGGTGGCTGGCAGCTTGTTGCTGTTCTGGGCTTTCGCGCTCCCGCTGTTCCCCGACTTCGGCGGCGCCCTCACCCTCGTCGCGATGGTCGCCTTGATCGTGTTCCACAGGAAGGAGATGCAGTTGTATTGGCCAGGACCATCGTCGCCGTCGTTGTGGGCCATGATCTTCTACCTGTTGCACGTGGTTGGCATGGCATGGAGCACCAACACCGGTTTCGGGCTTTTCGACCTGCAGATCAAAGCGCCCTTGCTGCTGATACCGCTCGCGCTGTGCTTCCTTCCGCGCGATGCGCGCTCCGGGTCATCGGCCCTGCTGCTCATGTTCAGCTTGGGCGGCGCGCTCAGTGTCCTGTGGAAAGCCATCGAGGCGATCATCCGCATCGCCCAAGGGTCAGCACTTTCACCGGCGCAGGAGATCTTCAGCTCAGCGTTCGCCACGCCCATGCACCCGAGTTACATGGCCATGTACCTGTGCGTGGCCATTGCTGCGTGGTACCTCACCCCGATCCATTCTGCATTGCCCCGCTGGGTCTCGATCACCGTCTTCCTCCTGCTCGCAGCCGGCGTGGTGTTCTGCGCGAGCAAACTGGGCTGGATGGTGCTGGCCGTACTCCTGCCGTTGATGATCGTTCTGCGGTGGAAGCAGCGAACCGTGCGGTCAGTCCTCATGGCCACGGTGTTGGTGTCACTGGGACTTTCGGCGGGTCTGCTGGCCTATAGCCCGTACGCGCGCGATCGCGTAACGGAAATGTGGCGGGCGGCAGGAGAGGAGCAGCACGATGCACAGGCCAATACCAGCAGCACGGTGCGTTGGCACACCTGGCAGGCGGCCACAGACCTTTTCAAAGTTGCCCCCCTTCTCGGCACAGGCACCGGCGATATCAAGGATGAACTGATGAGGTTGTATCACGACCGCGGTATCACCTACGCGGAAGAACATCGCCTTAATGCGCACAGCCAATACCTCCAGTCAGCGGCCTGCCTCGGGATCGGTGCGCTGGTTTGCTTGATGGCGATCCTTGTGCTTCCGATCGCAAGTGGCCGAAGGGTCGGTGCGTTGATGCCCGTTGCGTTCGGGATCCTTGCCGCGAACTTCCTGGTCGAGAGCATGCTGGAAGTGCAGGCCGGTGTGCTGTTCCTGGCTTGGCTGCTGTTCGTACTGCATCTCGATCCACGATCGACCGCATCTTCACATCCACAATGATCCCCTTCTCCCCGCCTCGTATCGACGAGCGCACCATTGCCGAGGTGACCGCCGCGTTGCGCAGCGGTTGGATCACCACGGGCCCACGCACCAAGGAGTTCGAGAAGCGCCTCGCCCGATACAGTGGTGTGCCGAACGTGATCGCCCTCAACAGCTGGACGAATGCCGCTGAACTGGTATTGCGCTGGTTCGGTGTAGGGCCCGGTGATGAAGTGATCGTACCCGCCTACACCTATTGCGCTACCGCGAACATCGTCCTGCACGTGGGTGCCAAACCGGTGATGGTGGATGTCCTTGATGATTTCACCATCGATCCGCAGGCCGTACGTCGTGCCATCTCCCCGCGCACCAAGTGCATCATACCGGTGGACATCGGCGGGCTTCCGGCGGATGTCCCGGGGATCATGCGCATTGCGGAAGAAGCGAGGTCGATGTTCGTTGCCGGAATGTCGGCGGACGAACAACGAACACCGAACCCCGAACAGCGGCAGCTTGCACGGGCACTTGTTCTTTCGGACGCCGCTCATTCCTTCGGTGCCACGATCAATGGAAAGAAAGTTGGACCCCAGGCCGACATCACGGGCTTCAGTTTCCACGCGGTGAAGAACCTGACCACCGCTGAAGGCGGGGCACTGGCGCTCAACCTTCCTGCACCGTTCGACAACGCGGCGTTGTACAAGCACTTCAACACCATGAGCCTCCATGGGCAGAACAAGGATGCATTGGCGAAGACGCAAGCCGGTGCGTGGCGGTACGACGTGGAGTTTGCCGGGTGGAAGTGCAACATGACCGACCTGCAAGCGGCCATCGGGCTGGTGGAACTGGAGCGTTATGACCGGGAGACCCTGCCTCGCCGAAAGGCGATCTGCCAGCGCTATTCGGAAGCGTTCAGCGGGGACCCGCGGTTCATTCTGCCACTGTTATCCGTCCATCGCTCAACGGATCCCGCTTCCACAACGGACAGCGAAGCCAGTTACCACCTCTACATGCTTCGTGTTGCCCATGCGACGGAAGTCCAGCGCGATGCGATCATTACGGCGATCGCTGAGCGCAACGTGAGCGTGAACGTCCACTTCATTCCCATGCCGATGCTCTCCGTGTACAAGAACCTCGGCTACCGGATCACGGACTATCCGAACAGCTACCTGCAGTACAGCCGCGAGATCAGTTTGCCGGTCTACTTCGATCTTGCCGATGAGCAGGTGGACATGGTCATTGCGGCGGTGAAGGACAGCGTGCGCGAAGTGGTCGGCGGATGAAGCGCCTCTTCGATATCGTCTTCTCGTTGTCTTTCCTGCTCCTGCTCCTGCCCGTCTTCCTCGTTCTGGCATTGCTTATCGCCGCGACTTCTTCCGGTGGTCCCTTTTTCGCGCAGGTACGGGTCGGAAAGGAGGGCCGCGAGTTCCGCTTGTTGAAGTTCCGCACCATGAGGCAGGGCAGTGAGGCGAAAGGGCAGATCACCGTCGGCGCACGCGATCCACGGGTAACCGCGATCGGACGTGTGCTACGCAAGACCAAGTGCGATGAACTTCCGCAGCTCATCAACGTGCTACTCGGTGAGATGAGCGTGGTAGGCCCACGGCCGGAAGTGCCCAAGTACGTGGCCCTGTATACGGCTGCGCAACGTCGCGTCCTCAGTGTCCGGCCGGGGCTCACGGGGCCGGCAAGCTTGCAGTACATCGACGAGAACGCGCTGTTGGGTAGCAGTCCGGATCCGGAACGCACCTACATCGAGGAGGTGATGCCGGCCAAGCTGGCCATCGATCTGCGCTACCTGGAGCAGCGGTCCTTCGCCCTGGACCTGCGGATGATCGCTTCCACCGCGCTCGGATTGTTCCGCTAGAAAAGAGAACACCCCCGACCGTTCGGCCGGGGGCGTTCATCGCTAAAGGCGTTCGGCTTACTTGCCCACTACCACACGGAAAGCGGTGGAGCGGCCATCAGCAAAGTCCATGTTGAAGGTGTACGTACCGGCGCTGACATCCGAAACGTTCACGGTCAGCTGGCCATTGCCAACGTTCACACGCTGCTGCTTCACCAGTTTGCCGTTCACATCCACGATGCGCAGGTCGGCCATGCCACTGAAAGCGCTCATGGGGATGAGGATCTGATCCGTGGTCGGGTTCGGGAAGGGCGTGATGTCAACAGCGTTCGTGTTCTCCTCTACACCGATCGCTCCGGCGGGGATCGTCTGCACGGCGATGCCAGCAGCGCCACCACCAACGAAGCCCTCCTCGAAGAAGCCGGTGGGATCCTGCACGGTGGTGACCACGTTGAACGTCGAGTCTTGGTACAGTTCATACACCACCAGTTCGTTGAAGCCTATGCGTACGTCGGCGGTGAACGTGGTGATGCAGAACAGGTAGGGCACGTTATCATCCAAGGCGAATGCCTGGTCGTAGGGTGCGAACATGTTCACCCCTGGCGTATTCCCAGGCACGGTGTATTCGGCGCTCGACACTGGATCGAGCACGGGATCGGCAGGGAAATCGCTCAGGTTCGTGAACACATCGGTGATCTCGAACGCATCCACGTTCACCAAGGTGCCGGTGATATCGGTGGCGGCTACAACGGGGGTGAGCGAGAAATACAGACCGGTTACGCCCAATCGGCTGGCGTTGGGGTCCTGGAAGAAATTGCACAATGTGAACCCGGTGGTATTGCCGCCCGGCAACACCGATCCGGAAACAATGGGCAGGCCTGTGGTCTCATCCACCGGCGAATACGCGATGATATCGTCGAAGTACATGGAGGCCGACCCGAGGTTGTTCGAAGGGAAGTCCTCGGTAACACCATTGAGCGCTGCGGAATAGGTGAGCGAATAGAACCCGCTGTAGCTGCTCAAGCTGAAATCACCCAGATCAACGAACACGCTGTCGCCGCTGAGGATATCGATCGGATCGGAAGCACTGTTCCACACGCTGCTGCCGGCCTGTTGTACATCGGCGGTCACCACCACTCCGGATTGGTCGCTGGTACCGTAGTTGCGGAGCCACAAGCCGATCGGCGTGCTGTATTCGCTTGCGTCCTGCGCCACAAGGATGGGTAACGCCGAGTGGCTGGGGACGATGATGTTCTTTCCGAAGAAGCCGACATCGTTCGTATAGAGCCCAACGATGCTACCGATCATCGCAACCACGTTCCCCGCCAGGATCTCATCGTGCAACAAGGCCCCATCGTTGGTGCTGATCATGACCACCGGGATGGTAACGGATGCACCCGATGCACCCGCGCCGGGCGTTACTGGCGACCCCTGGTTATTGATGATGATCACGCCCACCGCACCGGCATCCTGAGCGTTCAGCGCTTTCACACCGAATTCGCAGGTCCCGCGATAAACCACGGCGATCTTCCCAACGATATCCACGCCGTTCACCAAGGCATTGCAGCCAAGTGAGTCCGCCGTTGTACCATCATCAACGAATGCCAGCGTGTCGGTGACATTGTTCGCAGGGTCGGTCATGTCCGGCATACCCCAATCGGTTCCGGCCCACGCAACGGTATAGGTGCCCTGTAGCCCAGGAGGCTCTTCAACATTCATGATCACCTGCGCTTGCAGGCTTGCGGCCATGGTCAGCGCCGCTAATGAGGTGTATAGCTTTTTCATGTCCGGAGAGATTGGTTTTGAGGTTGTGCGAAAGGGAGCACAAGGTAAAACCAGTTGTGGTAAAACGTTACGGCCCGGAAAGGGTGGTCCTTGTGGACCTACGAGGGTCCGAAACCGCACGCCAGATACGGATGGCGTGGTCGTTCCAGCAATGCAACGGTGCCATAGGCCTGTATCGTTAGGCAGTCCTTGGTATTGGTCTTTTCCGGGAGCCGGATCATGGGGCGGGACCCGTCTCCGTTCCGACGGTGCAGAGCAGATCATCCTGGTCGTCGGTGAAGGAGGTGAGCACCGTATATCCCACCGATTTTGGTGACGAAACCGCCGGTCCCAGTGCTGAATGGAACGCTACTACTGCTTGTCGTTCGCCTGGCTGCCGGTGCCGAGCCCAGTACGCAGGTTCTCCAGATCCGCAGCGCGCTCGCTGTCGCCCAGCTTGGCGTAGCTGTTGGCCAGGTTGTTCAACAAACGCCGCACGATGTCGATGTTGGTGCAGGGCAGGTAGAAACCCGGTTGTGCGGGCACTTTGATCTTCTCCAGGAATTCATCGATCTCGCTCTTTCCCAAGATGTCGCCCTGGCTGAAGGCGTTCACATAAAAGAGCACGTTCCTGTCGCTGCCCGCACCGGCATTGTACTCGTCCATGTACGCGAGCACGAAGTGGTTGGGCAGGTTCACCCCGCGCATGGGCAGGTCAAGGTCCTCCGCGAGCACTTGGTAAATGATCGCCAGGCTGAGGGGATTGCCCTTGCGGCCATCGAGCACTTCGTTGATGTAACTGTTCTGCGGCGCGTGGTAGTTGCGCTTGTTGCCCTTGAACCCATGTACCTGGAAGAGGATGTGGTTGAACACCCGCACCTTCTCGAAGGCCGTCAGGTTGTCGTTCAACTCCAACCAGATGTCCTGCCGGATCGCGGCCAGCTTGCTTTTCACCCGGTGCTCATCGAGTTCCGGGTACCGGTAACGGGCCACCAGCATCGCGCCTTCCAGCAGGTCGTCCCCACCCTTGGCAGCCCACGCTTCCAACCCACTTCGAACGGTGTCCAAGTGGATCACGTGCAGCAGATCCTCGATGCGGTTGCGACAGAGGTCTCCCATTTCCTCCGCTTCCCAAGCGCGTTCCAACGCCGGGATCACGGGTCCGCCGATCTGCATGAGCCGCGTGCGCACGTGCGTGTAGATCTCCTCGTCGGGATCATCGATCAAACTGATCAGGGCGTGGATCTCGTTGTCTGACACGGCTCGAGGAAGCTCTTTGGGGACGCGTACGAAGCTACCCGCTCGGGCCGCGGATCGATGGCCAACCGCGTGCACTTGCCAAGAACCAGATGTTGAAGAGGCCCGGGGCTTGCCTCCTCCGGGGATTCGAGACCTTCGTCGCCGTCATGCAGGGCGAGATCACGATCGGCTATATCACGGTGGAAGATCCCAACGACCGCAGGACCTGGTCGGGCATCAACTTCTTCCTGATGCGGGCCGTGGAAAGGGCAGGAGCGAAGGTTGTTGTGCTCGGACCCTTGCGGCCACAACCGCTGCTCTTCTTCTGCCAAGCCTTCAATTTCCTCAGCACCCGCCTTCTGGGCAAGCGCTACAACTACCGCGATTCGAACGTCCTCTCCCGTGCCTACGCGCGGCGGCTCCTGCGGCGCATGAAGGACGAACGGCTCGACGTGCTTCTTGCCCCCGCGGGATTGTCGACCACGGCGAACTTGAAGACCACCGTGCCGATCATCTACTTCAACGATCGATGCTTGGCGGGCGCATTGGATTATCACCGGATCCTCAAGGATCTTTTCTCGTTCTCCAGGAAAGAAGGCCTTGCCTTGGAGCGTGCAGCTTTGAAGAACGCTGCGCTTTCGATCTATGCTTCCCACTGGGCAGCCGATGCCGCGCGCCTTACAGCCCCCACCGAGGCCTACAAGGTGCACGTGATCCCCATGGGCGCCAACCTTGATGAGCCACCGGTTGCGCCAACGCCCCGGGCGTTCCCCCCTGCAGTCCTGAACCTCTTGTTCCTCGGTGTGAAGTGGGAGGACAAGGGTGGACCGATCGCATATGCAGCTCTGCAGGAATTGAAACGTCGCGGGGTTGCGGCGCGCTTGATCGTATGTGGCTGCACGCCACCTGCCGATCTCACCGACACCGACCTGGTGCGCGAAGGGTTCCTCAACAAGAACGTTCCGGCCGATGCGCGCAAACTCGAGCAGTACTTGCGCACGGCCGACTTCCTGATCGTGCCTACACGGTTCGAAGCCTATGGCATCGTGTTCTGCGAAGCCGCAGCGTACGGACTCCCGGTCCTTGCAACACGCACCGGTGGTGTGCCCACTATTGTTGAAGATGGTCGCACAGGTTTCCTCTTCAGCATGAACGAAGGCGGCGCTGCCTATGCTGATCGTATCGAACAGATGGTAAAGGACCCCACGTCGTGGCAGGTGATGCGCACCAACGCACGCCAGCGCTTCGAGAATGCCCTGACCTGGGATGCGTTCGTTGCTCAGTTGTTCTCCGTCATGGGATCGGCAGCGCTAACGAGCAAGTTGCGGTAGCGTTCGCGGAACAGCTCGGGGTCGAATTCCCGCTTCGCATGCTCCAGCGCCGCTTGTTTCATGGATCGCATACGCTCCCGGTCGCTGTCGAGCGCGGTGACGAACGCCGTCATTTCCCGCACCACGATCGTCTCATCCGTTGAGCTGGTCACGAATGCCGCCCCGCCATCCAAGCGGTTCGGTACGTCGCCGACAGCTGTGCTCGCCACCACAAGTCCATGGGCCATGGCTTCCATGATCACCAAAGGGAAGCCCTCCCGCGAGCTGGTCAGCAGGAGCATGTCATGTTCTGCATACAATGCGCCCATTGTCGCCGTGTCCTTCACCAATCCTTCGAAGGAAACGTGCGCGTGATCCCGGCTCCCGTGATCATCGCCAACCACGGTGAACCTGAAGTGACCGGGTTGCACACGCTCCAGTTCTGCGGCGATGGCGAGGAACAAATGCTGACGCTTTTCCGCGGAGGCGCGGCCAACGAAGAGCAACCCGGTCCGATCATGGTCCTGGACGGTGCCGAACCTGTGCACCGCATTGGAGATGAACTCCAGCTTCCCTGCCGCGCTGCGAGGAACATTGTTGGCGAACAGGAACCGCCCGAACTGATCCCTGGCATGCTGCGAAACGAAGAGGAACCGATCCACACGGGCGACCAGCGGCAGCCATCCTTTTTGTTGCTGGTTAGCCTCCGGTTGGAAGAGGAAGGCATGTTGGAGGTAAAAGGTCTTCACGCCCCGATCGAGCATGGGAAGCAATTGGAAGAACGTGATGGTGAGGGAGGAGAAGAGCACGGCATTCGGAAGGTCATTCAACTTGTTCGCCAACGCACGGTGCGCCTGCCCTCTTGTCCAAGGGTGGTTCACCAAACGCGGTAGTTCAAGAACCCTCGCTGCACTGGTATAACGGGCAGCGAGCGCCCTATCGGTGGAGAAGCCGCAGATGATCACCAAGGGATCGCGGTCCTTCACCGTTCCCACGATGTCCAGGTGCACCTGTTCAGCACCACCGGCGTTCAGGTATGGGAACAGGAACAGGTGGTTGCCGTTCCATGCCTCCAACGCAATGCGCAAGGTCCGGCGTTCGCGGAGCAAGGCCATGGGCGAATACGTGAACACCCGGTAAGTATCGCGCATGAGTGCCGGCAGCAGGTTGCGTTGCACGTGACGTGCGATGGTGCGCACTTGGGCACGTAACACCGCAACCCCGATGCTGTTGAACAGCATGGCTACTCCCGCGTGCCGCAGGAGATCGTTGCGGGTGCTGAACAGCCGCTGTTCCAACGAGCGCTCACGCTTCAAAGCGCCCATCAGGCTGGCGCCATGCACACGGTGATCCAGCAGCACCTCCGGCAATTTTGCGAACCGCAGGCCGCGCGCCAGCATCCGCAACCAGAGATCCCAATCCTCGTATTTGCCGCGATACCGAAGGTCCCCGAGCATCGTCCTGCGCAGCATCACCGTGCCGTGTGCAATACAGTTCGTGCGTGGCATCATCCTGCGGATCTCCGCTTCGGTGATCGTTGCCCGGTCGGTGTCCCATACGCCGGTGTGTTCGCCATCGGCGTTCATCACCTCAACAAAAGCGGCCACCACCGCCACCGCTGGATGTTCTTCCAGGAACGCCACCTGTTTCGACAACCGGTCCGGGCGCATGGCATCATCGGCATCCATGCGTGCTATGAACGACCCGCGCGCCTGATCGAGCCCGGTGTTCAAGGCGGCCACCAAGCCACGGTTGCGCTCGTGGGTGATCACCCGGATGCGTGGATCATGGAAGCCGCCGATGATCGACGCACTTCCATCCGTGCTGCCGTCGTCGATCAGCAGCAGTTCGAAGTCGGTGAAGGATTGTACCAGTACGCTGCCGATAGCCGTGCGGAGATAGGCCCCGGCGTTGTAAACCGGCAGCAGCACCGTGACCACCGGTTTGTTAGCGCGGTCCGCCATTGGTGTTGCAGAGGCGCATGTACTCCTTGAGATATTGCTCGGCAATGGTCTGCCACGTGAAGCGTTCTTTCCAAGCGGCCTGGCCTGATAGTGCAGCATCGCGCATGGCTTCGGGCCGTCGTAACAGGTCGCTCAGCATGGCTGCACCCGCAGATAGGTCCGCATGCGTCCGGCCGCTGGCATCGGTCCGTCCTGGCATCGTCCATCCGCCTTTCGTCCATTCCACGATCTCCTGCGTATTTCCCGCAGTGGAAGCAAGGAAAGGCACTCCAGCGGCCAACGTTTCGAAGAGCACGATCGGCGAACACTCCACTTGGCTGGGGAACAGGAAAAGGTCGGCTTGTTTCATGGCGGAAACGGTCCGCGACCGGTCGAGTTCCAGGAAGACGATGCGCTTGCGGCGCAGCCGGGCTTGCCACCGTAAGGCGGTGAAGCGCCAGTGGTGGTCGAAGAGGTGGCCAAGCTTCTCGTTCCCATTGCCGATGAGCACCAGAACGGCATCGGCCGTATCCGCTTTGAGGAACATGCCGATCGCTTCCCGGTGGCCCTTGATCCCCGTATAACTTCCCAGATGCAGGATGATCCGCTGTGCGGGCGCGATGCCCAACTCGTTGCGGATGTCATAAGAAGCCGCGCTTTCGAATTCCTCAGCCGCCGCGCCGTTGGGGATCACCGTAATTGCAGGCACGTTGTGCGCACGCGCAAAGGCGATGTCCTGGTAGGTGTGCGACAGGAAAACGTTCAGGTCCATACGCCGCAGCACATCGGGCATGCGTTCGTAGTAGGCAGCGTAGGCTGGATCGCGCAACGCGGAGAAACCGGTAGGAACGAATACCTTCTTCGCTGGGATCGTATCCAGGTGAGGGATCAGCGCGTCGGTGGCCCACTGCTGCGCGGCGAAGAGAACAACGACATCCGCAGCGCTGGTCATCACGGCGTTGCGGTACCGTTCCACTTCACCTTCCAGCCCCTGCACCAAGTTGCCACGCACATCAAAGGACCGGATGGTGACGCCATTGAGTTCCGGACGATGCCGATCGGCATGGGCTGAAGTAAAGACGGTTACCCCATGCCCCATCGCCGCCATGCGTTCGCTCAACTGCCTAACGACTTCAGGCATGCCGCCCAATGCTGGCGCATAGCTCTCCACACAGTGAGCGATGTTCAGCGGGCGAGCCATTCAATTGGCAGGATGTCGTGCTGGATCGCCGGGTCTGCGAACCAATTCCTTGGTGCGATGACGGTGCGCCCAGCCGGTTCCGAAAGCCACGCGCCCCACCAACTGAAACTGCTGTTGGCAATGATGTGGTGCTTGCAATGCCGCATAAGCCAAAGGTCCCAGTGACTTTGATCGCCCGGGTTGTGGTCGTTCACCGTGGTGGGGTAGGGCAGTTGCAGGTTCGCCCGCACCCAATCCGCATCATCGGAGAAGACGAAGAAATGATCCACCCCATGTGCACGGACCAGTTCATCGGCCGCTGATCGGTAATACTCCGGAGGGCACACACCGTGGTAGCGGGCAGCTTCGCTGTTCGTCACGTAGTCACCTCGGCGCACATGGATGCTGGCGGCGTTGTGCCGTCCCATGAGGTCAGCCCTCGCCTGGTTGTTGGCCGATGGTTCCGAGCGCGGAACAAAGATCCGTTGGCGGAGTTCCGTTGCGATGGTTGCGAAGTAGCGTTCGCACTGCCAGTATCCGTCCAACAGCACAGGAGGTTCTTGTGAGAAGAAATCCGGATCGTACAGCTTGCTGCGTTCCAAGAGCCTGCTTTCACGCGTTACCAGACCGACCTTGTGCATGATCCGTAGCCAAGGTTCATCGGAAGCATCCCCCCCGAAATGGGTCAACAGTTCCGGTGATACCAGTTCCGTATCGATGTTGAAGACCTCCAGCGCGTATCCACGGGCTGTCCATGACATGCCTTTGGGCCGGGCCTCCAGCCGGCCTGTGTCCAACAACAACGGAACGCCCAGGTGCTGTGCCAAGGCCTGTCCGGCCGCGTACTGGAACATCTGGTTGCCCAAGCCACCGGCCAAGCGCGTTACCACAGGGCGATCATCGATGCCGGTGCTCATGCAGCCAAGTTCACTGCTTTCGCGCAACAAGGCCGCAATAGGGTGAAAGGGCCGCACCGCCTTCTTTGAAGTTCTTGAGCCAAGGAGTCAAGGCACGCAGCACGCGGAACCCGACCCGGTGCAGCGGTCCATGACTTGACGTGTCGTGCCAGAATTCGAACGCCCCGAACCAACCCGCATAGCTGATCTCGAATCCGTGTTCCTCCAAGAGCCGCGCCCATGCCCGAGGATCCATGGCCTCTATGTGGTGGCGACGGTAGTTCTCCGCGTCCAGCCAACGGTGCAAAAAGCGTTGCACACCACCTCGGAAATTCGGTGTCTCGATCACCAGCGATCCGCCTTTTTTCACCGCTCGTGCATGAGCGAGCAGCACGTCCTGCCAGTTGGTGAAGTGTTCAATGAACCCGAAGGAACAGACGATATCGTATTCACGCTTCGGACTGAACGCCAGGAAATCGCCTTCCACGAATTCACCGGTGCGTATGCCTGCCCGCTCGAACGCTGGTTTCAATCGGATGATGGAAGGGGTGAGGTCGATACCGTGCACCACGTACCCCAGACCACCGATCAATCCCAGGTAACGGCCCGGGAAACAACCCACTTCCAAACAATGCTGTTCGCCTTGTGGTGCGTGCACATGCTGCTCCAGCCATTGGCGGACGCGGTCCTCCGGACCGGCGATCATGGGTTCCATGGCCGCGTAGCTCCGGTCCCAATAGGACTGGTCCACAAGAACGCCCGTTTCTATTTGGTCAGCGCGGTGCATGTGGCTTGCGGGACCAGGAGGACATCCGGTACACGGTTGTGCTCAATGCGCTTCACGCTCGGGCTCAGCAGCAGGGCGTTCTCCACAACCACGTTGTACGGCTGGTGTTCGCTGGGCCGCACGCCGATGTCCAACCGGATGTCGCGGTCCACCAGTCCGGGGTTCACCACACTGAAGCGAACGCCTTGCGCCATCGGATCCACGGAAGTGAAACCCGGCTGCGTATGGCTTTGCAGCGCGAACAACTTCTCGCCCTCCAGCGTGTAGCACGCGATGTCAGCATGCCATCCCGGCGCGTAACGGCCCACATCCCAACGGATGTCGATGTTGATGGAAGTACCGGTGGACCATTCACCGGAAGGGTCCGCCGGAACGGCTGAAATGTTGAACCCTTCCACTTGCGTGCGGTTGCCGAGCCCGAAATAGAGCGGTAGCACGAGATCCGTGCGGTCATTGGCTTTCACTTCGCCGGCCTCCAGATAAATGCATCGATCACAGAAGGTGCGGATGGCGCCCATGTTGTGGCTCACGAACAGGATGGTGCGCCCATCGCTCGTGCTGATGTCCTTCATCTTGCCGAGGCACTTCCGCTGGAATTCCGCGTCGCCTACGGCCAGCACTTCATCGATCACCAGTATCTCCGGTTCCAGGTGCGCGGCCACGGCGAATGCCAGGCGCACGTACATGCCGCTGCTGTATCGTTTCACCGGCGTATCCAGGAAGCGCTCCACCTCAGCGAAGGCGACGATCTCGTCGAACTTCTTGCTGATCTCCGCGCGGCCCATGCCCAGTATCGCGCCGTTCAGGTAAATGTTCTCGCGACCGGTCAGTTCCGGGTGAAAGCCGGTGCCCACTTCCAACAGGCTTGCCACGCGACCGTTCAGCGTGATCCGGCCTTGTGATGGCTCGGTAATGCGGCTGAGGATCTTCAGCAGGGTGCTCTTGCCCGCGCCATTGCGGCCAATGATGCCCACGCGGTCGCCGGGGTTCACGTCGAAGCTCACATCGCGCAACGCGAAAAACTCTTCGGTGGTAGTCGCAGGATCCGCGGATGAGCGGAACAGTGAGCGTGCCTTGTTGCTGAGCACATCGCGCAGCGCCACATAGCGCTCGGCTTTCTGGTGCCGCAGCGTGTAGCTCTTGCTCAACTGCTCAACGCGGATGATGGGCTCTGGCATGGGCATCAGATCACATCGGCGAACGTGCGCTCGGTGGAACGGAAGTAACGTATGCCCAGAACGAGCAATAGCAAACTGATGCCCACCGAAATGGCGAATCCCGGCATATGCAGCGGCGTGGCGCCGCCCAGCAAACACCAGCGGAACCCATCGATCACACCCACCATCGGATTCAGGGCGTAGATCACCTTCACGACTTCGGGTATGCGGGGATTGCTGAAAATGTCGGTGCTCGAAAATGCGATCGGCGAGATGTACAGGCCGAACTGCACCATGAACGGTACCACATAACGGAAGTCGCGGTACTTCACATTGAGGGCGGCGATGAGGATGCCACTGCCGAGGGCGGTGATCAATGCCAAGAGCAGGAACAGGGGAAGGAACACGATCTCCATCCCCGGGGCGAAGCGATAAGCCGCCATCAGCACCAGCAGGATGACGAACGAGATGAGGAAGTCGATGAGGCATACCAGCAC
>JBATMK010000006.1:0-3773 GCA_049289815.1 Flavobacteriales bacterium | reverse complement strand
GTCCAGGACCTGTCGGTCATCATGGAGGTCTGTAACCAAGGTCATCCTCGACCTGCCGTGGGTCAAGAGCTGTTGAGGACCCCATTGGTTGCACGGCTTCTTGGATGAACTTCGGCCCACCATGGATTCGCTCACGCACCTTGTGGTTGGTGCTTGCATCGGGGAGGTTTTCCTAGGTAAGCAGCTTGGAAGGCGTGCACTGCTGTGGGGTGCCATCGCGCAGAGCGCACCCGATATAGACGTGGTGGCCACGTTGTGGAACGGCACGGCGGAGAACCTGCTGGCGCATCGCGGTTTCACGCATTCCTTTCTGTTCGCGGCGGTGATCACTCCCCTCTTCGCCCTGGCAGCCGATCGCTGGCACCGGCCGCACGATATCCGCTTCAGCCGCTTTTGCTGGTTCTTCGGCGTGGCCGTTTTCGGGCATACCCTCCTCGACGGGCTCAACTCCTATGGCACAGGCTGGTTCGAACCTTTCAGCCATGCGCGCATTGCGCTCAATGTGCTTTTCGTGGCCGATCCTTTTTTCACGTTCGGTGCAGGGGTGGCCGCCATCGTGCTGCTCTTTCTCCGTCGCCATCGGCGCTACCACCGGCAATGGGCATGGGCGGGCATCGCGTGGAGCATGTGCTATCTAGGGTTCTGTGCATGGAACAAGACCAGCATGGAGCGCGAGGTGCACCGCATGCTGGACCAACAGCACGTAACGTATACGCGCACCTTCATCACACCCACCGTGCTCAACAACTGGTTGTGGTACGTGGTGGCCGGTGATGACCGCGGCTACCACATCGGCTATCGTTCCGTGTTCGATACGGCGGATACCCTGGAACTCCACTATTTCCCGCGGCGTACGGAACTGCTGGACCAGGTGGAGGACAAGGTGGAACTGGACTACCTCGTGCGCTTCGCCCAGGAATTCTACACGGTGGAACAACTGCCGGACAGCACCCTCCTCTTCAACGATCTGCGTTTCGGCCAGATCATGGGTTGGCGCGATCCACAGGCCAAATTCGTCTTCCATTACTACCTGCACGATCCAGCGCGCAACCAGCTGGTGGTACAACGGGGCCGCTTCGGTGGATGGGACAGCGATGCGGTGCCGTCGCTCGTGCGCCGCATACGCGGCGATCACCGTTCGCGGTGATAGTAGGATGTCACCAGTGTATGTGAGATCCGCAACGCTTGGTAGGCGAGCCAGCGGCCCAGTTTCGTCAGCGGCCCCACGTGGCCTTCCTCTTCCGCTGTGATGCGGCGGCATTCATGCAGTGCGATCCCGTCGACCACCTGCCCGAGGTGTTTGCCCACCTTCCTGTCGTTGACATCCAGATTCACTTCCAGGGTGGTGTAGGTGCTCAGGTCGTTCACGTTGAACGAACCTGCCGTGCACCATTCATCGTCGCGGGCGGCCACCTTCGCGTGCATCACGGGGCCTTGGTATTCGTACACCTCCACACCGCGCCGCAACAGCCAGGCATAGAGCCAGCGCTCCGCCGGTTTCGCGATCAATACATCGGAATGTCCGCTGGTTACCAGCACCACCCGCACCCCGCGCCGCACTGCGCGTGACAGCATCCGCTTGAAGAAGTGGCCCGGAACGAAGTAGCTGGAGATGAGCCAGACCTCCGATCGCGCGGCTTGGAACATCGCGGCATAACTGCGCGTGATCTCCGAGCGGTGCCGGAGCCAATCGTTGAACCGCACCCGTACGGCGCAACGTTCGTTCGCAGGCCAGTTCTTGAACATCGCTTCCACTTCGGCCGCTGTGGGTGGTACTGCCCGACCTGTCCGCACCCGTTCGGGCCTTGCGTTCCAGAGCTGGCAGCAGAGCCGCTCCAGATCGGCCACCACTTCGCCTTCTACGTCAACGGCAATGTCGTACCACGCTGGTTCACCAGGTCGGTCCATGTAGCGGTCGGCAATGTTGCGGCCGCTGACCAGCCCGAAGCGGTGATCCACCACCAGCACCTTGTGGTGCATGCGCCGGCCCACGTAGAAATGGCGGCTGCGCCAGATCGGCTCGAACCAAGCGACGTGCCCGCCCGCTGTTCGCAGCTCTTCCACCAAGGCTTTCGGCAGGTCGCGCGATGCGTAACCATCCACCAGCAGGTACACCAGCACGCCGCGCCGCGCCGCGCGCACCAGCGCGTTCCCCACGCGTGCGCCGGTCTCATCGTCCGCCAGGATGTACACCTGCAGATGCACCGCCTGCTGGGCCCCATCGATCAACGCTTCCATCCGTTGGAAGTATGCATGGCCGGTGTTGATCAAGGCCACCCGATTGCGCTCGGTATAGGCTTCGGGCTTACCACGGCTCATGCGTTGAATCTATGTCGGGCAGAACGGATGTGCCGATCGCGCGTGGTAGGGGCCGATGGCCCGGCGTGGATCCGGCATGGCTCATTGTTGTTGGTCCCATCGGAGCATCCGATCCGGTGGCGGGCGCTCCGCCTTTGCGGATGAGGCAATGAGTGTGCACCGGATCACCCGATCCGGGGTGATATCTCGCCGCCCTGCTCGGCGCGCACGCCTCCTTCCGCACAGGCCTGAGAGGCGGAGCACTTCTTGCACTTGCGGGATCGATCAAGAACACATGGCAACAGACGAACACTATAACGAACCCGGCGGCGTACCCCCAGCCTTGGAGGACCACAAACCGAACGACATGCCTGCGACACGATGGATGTATTACATCATCGGCGGTGCGCTGGTCGTCTTCCTGCTCGTGGTAATGGTGAACCACTTCTGGGACCAGCCCGAAGGTGGCGCCGTACCTGCACCACCCACTGAGCAGCAGCGGTGACCTGGAAAGACCGATGTGGAAAGAAGTTGAGGTGACCGGCGGCACGATGCTGGCACACTTCGGCAAACACCCGGTCCCATGGCTACCAAGGAACGTCTACAGGAAGACAAGACCCCGCCGAAAGCGCCACCGGCAAGGGACAATGACAAGTCCGCCGCTGGCACCCATGCACCCGATACACCGGGGTTCCACCGAACGACGCCGGAAGAACGGACGCGTACCGAGGGTGGCCCGGAGAGCCCGGCTTCCTTGCAATTGGACGAGGACGATCCAGGGCGCGTGAACACTCGCACAGGGGACCAACCGGGGAATACAGGAGGTTCACGTACCGGTACACCCCAGCCCCCTGAACCGAACAAGTGAACCATGCCCCCCGCCGACCATGAGGATCAACACAAGGGTGACTTACAGTGAGTACATGAAGCTGTTGTTCACTCTTGCCTATCGGAAACCCATGATGCTGGTGGTGGTTGTTCTGGGCGCTGCAGTGCTGCTCTTCCTGGTGGCCTGTTCCTTGGGCTTGGAGCCTCTGCCCCAACCCCACTTCTATCACTACACCGCACTTCTTCTCATCCTGGTGGTGCAGCCCCTTGCGATCCTCTACACCATCAGCAGGACATACCGTTCCAGCAATCATTTGAAGGAGCGACTGAGCATTGAGCTGGACGCCGAGCGGACGCGCCTAACGGGGGAATCGTTCTCCATGGAGTTCGCCTGGACCAAGACCTACAAGGTGGTTGAACTCCGTAACTGGTTCATGATCTACCAGAACACCTTAAGCGCGGTGCTGATACCGAAACGCGCCTTCGCACCGGGTGAACAGGAGGCGCTGCGCAGGATCGTGCTGGCGGTACCCGGTCTGCGATCGCAATTGCGCAGAGGGTGAACCCGCCTGGTCGGTCCGCGCGAGGAAGAAAGGCGCTTGCATAGGTGCTTTTCCCAACCCAATTTCGGACCATGGGAAGCAGAA
>JBATMK010000005.1:0-3615 GCA_049289815.1 Flavobacteriales bacterium | reverse complement strand
GCGTTCCGGTAACCCAATCGCCAAGGGTGTTCGTGCCGGTCCCGTCCAGGTCGGCCAAGTTCGTGGTGGGGTCCACCTCGAAGAGGAAGACCATGATGTTGTGGTCTACCGTACCCGGACCGTACATGTCGTACAGGCTGTCGAGCACCAGATCGTTGTGGATGTCCCAGCAAGGCGGGCACCAGGTGGCACTGAGGTCGAGGATCACGGTGTACCCGTCATCCAGATAATCGTAGAGCGTATGCGTCACGCCATTGATATCCGTCGCGGTCCAGTTCGGGCAGATGTCCCAGACTTCGTTCATCTGGGCGTTGGCAGCAACACATCCGGAAGCGGCGAACAGGAACGATGTGGCTCTCATGGTGTGGAGGGGTTCGTGTTGCGACCATGTGCGATCGCGTTCATCAACGCCGGAAGCTACCTGCGGTTGCCTGCGCTGACGCGGCTCTCGTCTGAAATGATGAGAAGCGCGGATCGCTCAGCGCACCACCCACAGCTTCTTCGCTTCCAACCTGAAGCGCACTTCCTTCCCGACTTCCACCGGTTCGCCATCCATGTGCGCGATCACATCGGGTTGCCGCACCAGCGCATGGTCGGTGACGATGGAACGGATATGCGGACTGCGTTGCGCGCCGCCGGTGTAGATGTCGTAGAAAGCGCGCACCAGGCCAAAGAGGCCCGGTTTCCGCACGACCTGCAGTTCCGCCAGGCCATCATCCGGCGTTGATCCGGGGCTGATGATCGCACCGTTGCCGAACTCGCGTGTGTTGGCGAAGACGAGCATCAGTACGTTCTCCTTTACGACTGCGCCGTTCGCTTCCACCGTGATGGGCATCGGCTTCGCCGTGAGGATCTGTTGCAGGATGATGCGCATGTAGCCCCAGAGCCCGCGCCCCTTGCTCTTGTCGAATTCCCACGACACACGCGCATCGAAGCCGATGCCAGCGGTCCCGATGAAGGCCAGGTCGTTGAGGTAGCAGACATCCATCGGCGCGGCGGTGCCTGTGAGCGCGATGCGCAATGCGGCATTGGGTTCCAACGGCAATTTCAGCGAGCGCGCATAGCCGTTGCCGCTGCCCATGGGTACGATGCCCAGTGGAGTGTTGGTGCCGATCAGCCCGCGCGCTACGGCGTTCAACGTGCCATCGCCTCCGGCGAAAACCACACGGTCCTGCCCACGCTGCGATGCTTCACGCGCCAGTTCCGTCCCATGGCCGATGCCTTCGATGAGCTTCACTTCCAACGTCACGCCCAACTCTACGGCCATGCGTTCGGCGGCCACGATGATGGTGGGCGCCTTGCGTTTGCCGGAGCGGGGGTTGATGATGAGCGTGGCCTTCATTCGGTGATGAGCTGCCCGCGGAGCAGGTGGTTGTTGAATTGCTGGATCGCGGCCTTCAATTCCGCTTCCACTGCAACTGGTGTTGGGGTGCCGTACACGACACCGTTCTCCAACTCAGCACCTGTCCTGCGGATCACCGTGGAACTATCGATCGCCAGGAAGGAACCCGTCGTCGCTGTCACCATGCAAGCGCGGCGTTCTTGCCGCAGCGCACTGCTTCCGAAACTGAAGAACAGCTTGTCGTAGCCGATGAGGTCAAGCACCGTAGGCACGATGTCGATGTGTTGCGTTACGCGATCCAACGGTTGGGGCGTGATGGTGGATGGCATGAAGTACAACAGCGGCACCCAATAGTCGGTTGCTTCGCTGTAATGCTGTCCGTTGCGATCGATGTCGGCCGTGTGATCGGCCGTGATGACGAAGAGCGTGTTGCTGAACCACGGTTGCATTCGCGCCGCAGCGAAGAATTGCCGCAGTGCATCATCCGTGTATTGCAGCGTACGGTGGATGGGCAACGGGCCCCCCTTGAACCGCGCGGCGTCGTCGGGTTTCAATTCGTAAGGGTGGTGCGACGACAGCGTGAATACGCAGCTCATGAAAGGCTGCTTTTCCTTCGACAGGTCGCGGGCGAAGAACTGCAGGAAGGGCTCGTCCCAGATGCCCCAGCTGCCATCATCATCCTTGGGTTCCGGATACTCGTTCTTGCCGACATAGCGCTTGAACCCCGCGCTCTTCGCGAAACCGTCGAAGCCCATGGTGCCGTTGCGGCCGCCGTGGTAAAAGCTCGTGGCATAGCCATCAGCGGCAAGCAAGCTGGCCATGGAGCTGAACGGCGTTTGCGCGTAGTTGCTGGTGATGAAGGCTTCGTCCATGAGCTCAGGTATGCTCGCCGTGATCGCCGGGATGCCATCGATGCTGCGGCGCCCGTTCGCGTACGCCTTCGTGAAGTTCAAGCTCTGGCCCATCAGTGAATCGAGGAAGGGCATGTAGCCTTCTCCGCCAGTGAGCTTGCCACTGTAAGCTGCGCTGAAACTCTCGAGGATGATGACAACAACATTGGGTTTGTCATGGTGAGCCCGTCGAACCATGACTTGAGTAATGGAGTCGCGGTTCGACGGGCTCACCGTGACAGCATCTGTGTTCGATTGGCTCACCCAGACAGAATAGTCGTGCATCACCGGCCAGAGCTTGTCCGCTTCCGCCCGGCTCATGTACTTCTTCTCCTCGATCACCGGCTTGCCCAAACTCATCATCATGGTGAAGGGCGTGTTCAATACCACGGGGAAGTAGGCGGGCGGCGCATAGTTGGCAGCGTTGAGGACGGCCAGCGGCATCAACTGCAAACCACCGCGACTTGCGATCACGATCACTGCGATGGCCATGGCGCGCCATGCCAACCTGCGCCAGAGTTTCGGCCCATCCTCCGTCATGAAGCGCGCAGCCCAACGGTAACCCACTTCGGCCAAAACGATCGCCGCTAGGAAGATCAACACCACATACCAATAGTCGCGCACGAACACCGGGGCCAGGTTGCCGAGGTCGCCGCCGACGCTCATGATCCCGAACAGGTCGGCGGTGCTGCGCTTCAGTGTGAAGTGGTAGTAGGCCAGATCCACCGTGTTGAAGAAGAAGCCCACCGTGTTCACGACATGGAAGACCAGCTTCTGTGTGGCGCCGAACCACCCTTTGGCATCGGGCTTCACCATGAAGAGCACAACCCAGAGCATGTTCAACCACGCGATCGCACTCAGGTCGAACCGCACGCCGCCGAGAAAAGCCGATGCGGGAACGTTCGGGAACGCATCGTGGTTCAGCAGCACGAAGAGCAGGCGCAATGCCGAGTACAACAGCAGCACCACACCCAGGCGTGCGAACAGTACGGTGAGCGGGCCGCGGAACATGAGGGGCGAAGATGGGGGGAGAGAGGCAACGGACTTTTCCGAGGGAAGAAAGAGGGCCACAGGCTTCAGGCCTCAGGCCGCAGGCTTTTCTGAGGGAAGAAATGGGCCACAGGCTTCAGGCCTCAGGCTTCAAGCTTTTCTGAGTGTGTGAATACATCTGTGGTGTTTATGCCGAACACTGGCTTCACAAGTGACCCGCTCGCTAACGTGACAAGCTCGAGAGGAAGCGATGACCAGCCTGAAGCTTGTGGCCTGAGGCCTGTGGCCCGCTGCCGCATTTCTCCTTTCCTTCGCTCTCCATCCCATCCCTGTCATGAAAACCCTTCTGCTTTCCACCGCAACCATTGCACTCGGCATCAACCTCCACGCACA
>JBATMK010000004.1:0-5446 GCA_049289815.1 Flavobacteriales bacterium | reverse complement strand
CCAGCAAACTGAACAGGTCAACGGCCGCATCGCTGCTGCAGAGCGTGATCGAGGTGCTTGTTCCGGCGTTCGCCGCTGGGTTCACCGTTACACCAACCGTGGCAGTGGCGTTCGCGCAGGGCGATATGCCGGTCTTCGTATAAGTGTATGTGGTAGGTGTGGTGGTTCCCGGAGTGAAAGTTCCGAGATAACCTCCCGTGAGACCAGCGGGTGACCAGGTTCCACCGGTCTGCGCCGATCCACCGAGCAGGCTGAACAGGTCCACTGGCGCATCGCTGCTGCAAAGCGTAACCGTGGTGCTGGCTCCGGCATTGGCTGGGACGTTGGCGTTCACCGCCACGCTGGCCGTGTTCGTACAGTTGTTCTGTGCCGTAGCGGTGAGCAAGTAGTTCGTGCTCACAGGTACCGTCACACCGGTGGGGTTCTGGTTGCTCGAGGTGAACACTCCTGGTGTTGACGTCCAACCCCAGGTGAGTGCGCCTGGGCCGTTGCCCGTTACGCTCACGTTATCGATCGCCCACCATGCATCGTTTGAGGCGGTGTAGCGGAAGCGGACGTACACGGTCGGTTGGTTGGCAACCGAGTTCAGACTGACCGAGGCGGATGCGAAGGAGGTAAGACCACCTTGATCGGAACTGTAAGTCTGCAACGTGGTCCAACTCGTACCGTTGGTGGAGACTTCCACACGTGCCCGGTCATCCGTGCCGGAATTGTAGTCGTAGTGATGATAGAAGTTCAGCGATGCCGTGTTGTAGCCCATCGTGCTGAAGGCCGGCGATACCAGCGTAGTGGCCGTGGTACCTCCGGATCCTTGATCGGAACTATTGGACAGGTAGAACTGGGAGGCATCATTGCTGGAGAAGACGAAGAGGCCGAAGAAGTATGAATAGTTGTTCGGCCGCAGGGTCCAAGCCGCATCAGCAGGCGTTCCGCCCGTTGAGGTGTTGGTGCTGGTCCAGCCCCCCGCTCCTGCGTTGAAGTTTGAGGAAAGGATGGTGCCATCGGCGTTACCACTACCGGTAAGGTTCACTTGGTCCCCTTGACAAACCGTTGTAGCACTGCTGTTTGCCGTCATTCCTGTCGGGGCCGGATTCACCGTGATGATCACATCGTCGATGGAATTGGTACACGGACTGTTGGCGATGGTCCAACGCAGGGTATACGTGCCGACGCTCGAGGGTGTGAACACCGCATTGGCAAGAGCAGAGTTGCTGAATTGGGTCGACGACAGCGAAGGACCGGCATTGACGCTCCATTGGCCTGCGCCCACCAGGGCTGTGTTCGCGGAAAGCGTGATGTTCGTCAGATAGCACATGCTCTGATCCGTGCCCGCGTTGGCAACAGTGGGCGAGGGGTTTACAGTGATCAGCACGTCGTCCTGTGTTGTGCTGCACCCCGCACGGGTGGTGGTCCAGCGCAACGTGTATACACCTGCACCACCGGCAGCGGTGAAAGTGGAAGTGGGTGAAGTAGCGTTGCTGAATTGGGTGGAGAGCGTGGAGGGGCTGGGGGCCACGGCCGCCCACGTTCCCGTACCAGGGCTGGCGGAGTTGGCTGCCAAGGCACCTCCGGTGATACAAATGGTATTGTCAGCACCGGCGTTGGCTACAGCTGCAGGTGCGTTCACGGTGATCACCACTTGATCGGAGGAAGTACTGCAGGGGCTGTTGGCCGTGGTCCAGGTCAAGGTGTAGGTACCGGTGCCGGTAGGCGTGAAGGTTGCCGTGTTGGAGTTCGTGGGGCTGATCTGGCTCAGGCTGTTGCTGGGGCCGGAAATGGCTGTCCATGAACCCGATCCCACGGAGGGAGAGGTGGCGCCCAGTGTCAGCGTACCTGCTGCGCACATGGTCTGGTCGCCACCTGCGTTGGCGGCGCTGGGCGAAGGGTTCACCGTGATCACAACATCATCCTGGGTCGGGTTGCAACCGGCACGGCTGGTGGTCCAACGCAACGTGTATACACCTGCACCACCGGCAGCGGTGAAAGTGGAAGTGGGTGAGGTAGTGTTGCTGAACTGGGTGGAAAGGGTTGACGGACTGCTGGGGAGAGCGGTCCAAGCACCGGTGCCGGGGCTGGCCGAGTTGGCTGCCAAGGCACCTCCCGTGACGCATATGGTGTTGTCCGGACCAGCGTTGGCCGTGGCAGCAGGAGCGTTCACGGTGATCACCACTTGATCGGAGGAAGTACTGCAGGGGCTGTTGGCCGTGGTCCAGGTCAAGGTGTAAGTACCGGTGGCCGTAGGTGTGAAGTTCGCGGTGTTGGAGTTGGTGGGACTGATCTGGCTCAGGTTGGTGTTGGGACCGGCGATGGCCGTCCATGAACCCGTACCTACTGCAGGTGAGGTAGCGCCCAAGGCCAGCGTGCTGGCTGAACACATGGTCTGGTCGCCACCTGCGCTGGCCGCACTGGGTGGAGCATTCACGGTAGCATTGGTGTTGCCGGTTGCACTTGTTCCGCACCAGTTCTTCACCGTAACGCTATAGGTTCCTGTTGCTGCACCGGTGACTGTTGGGTTGGAAACGATCGGACTGCTGAAGGTGCCGGTCCCGCTCCAGACGTAGCTGAAGGGTGCAGTGCCGGCGCTCGTGGCCGTGTTCAGCGTAAGTGAGCTTGAAGAGCAGATAGGACCGGAGTTCGTTGTGGAAGAGATAGTCGGGTTCGTGCAACCGCTCGGGGTGAACCGGTAGATCTGACCCGAAATGGGTTTCGCGCCGATGTTGTTGGTGGCGCTGGAAGTGCTGGCTGCAGTTCCTGCGGCATTCACCGAGTAATACGTATTGGTTCCGCTGGACGTGAGACCGATCGACGCTCCTCCGGATCCGGTGTTCACCGCAGCGCCGCTCTCAGGACGGTAGATGAATTCGATGATGTTCGAACCTTCGTACAGCTTCACCTGGAACGAGATCGTTGCGGCATTGGTCTGGTAGTTCCACTCCCAGTTCCTCCACTCCATGGTGAACACCCTGCTGCCAACCGATCCCGTTGTTTCGTAACG
Organism: Flavobacteriales bacterium; assembly: GCA_049289815.1. GTDB lineage: Bacteria > Bacteroidota > Bacteroidia > Flavobacteriales_F > PHOS-HE28 > PHOS-HE28. Next base: position 2,451 of record JBATMK010000004.1, on the reverse strand, counting down.
TGCTACGCCGGTTGCGTCGCCATCCAGGTCGTCCCATAATGGGAAGATCCCAGGACGACAATCGCCGTTGGCGTTGTTCAACTGGTTATCGCGGCCTTCTGCCGCCGTGGGACCATCACCAGTATCCATCGAGATCCAGCCATTGCTGTTCACCCTGACTGAGGAAACGGATGCGCCGGCGTAGCCGAAGTTGAAGCCCAGCGCTATGATCGCACTGTGCGCGTCATCGACTTCAATAGCGTCCAGGTCCGACCCCCCAGCGCTCACCTGGGTATAGGTACCGGTGGGTGCGCTGAACGTGTAGGTGAACTGGGCCTTCGAGACCGAGCCTGCTAGTACGAGGACGGTGAGCGCAAGGCTCCTGGCGAAGGCAGCCGCACGTGATCCGAGGAAGGGGGAGTGGAGAGTCAGCATGGGAGAGGATTTTCCGTTTATCGGACCGCAAATTGGAAGGTTCGACCATCGACTGTCAATGGATTATCATCGACGAATGGTCGTATACCTTCGACTAACTTGACTTTATGTCGACGAATGAAAGAGGGCTGACATGGACTGTGTCGACCAGCGATTTCATCCTGAAATTCAAGGAATTGCCCAGCCTTCGGCCCCGCCCAAGGCGATGGCCGAAAACTGCAGCGCCCCCCGGTTCCGGAGGGCGCTGCAAGAAAAAGATCCGACTTGTTTACTCGACCACCAATCGTTCCGTGAAGGTGTTCGTGCCAGAGGTCACGTTGACCACGTAGAGCCCGGTGGCCACGTCGTCGAGTTGCAGCACGGTGTTCAGCTCCTCAGCACCATCCGTGGCGATGGTCAGGGCCATCACCCGCTTGCCGAACATGTCCACAACATCCACGGTCGCGGTGGTCGCTTCTGGGCTCAGGCCGGTCAGATCCAGGGTCACACTACCCTCGCGGACAGGGTTCGGCCATAGGCTGATGGTCTGCTCGCCGGTCTCCACCTCCACGTCCAGCAGGCTGCCGCCGCCAGCGGTGCATGGGTTGGGAGCACTGTTGGTAATGCCCACCGTGCATATCGCGCCGTACGGGCAATACGTAGCGCCATTGTCAAAGCTGGCATGCACCGACACGTTGTACGTGAACGTGCCGCAGAGCAACGGGTTCGTACCCCATGCACCAAGGACGAGGACTGTGTTCGCTGAAGCGATCGTACGGGTATAAGACCCTTTCTGGAACCGCCACTGGTACTTGTTCGCACCCGCCACGGCAGTGCAGAAGATCTTGCCGGTATTACCGGAAGCGTTCACCACCTTCCCCGTAGCGCCGCAACTGAACTGCGAGCCGCTCGTGCTCACAAGGGAAGTGGTGGGACATTGGTTCAGTACGTCGATCATCAAGGTGCAGGCCGGCCCGAACTCCGCGTTCAGTCCGTTCACGCGACTTCGCACCTTGATGTTCAGCTTGACATTCGTTGGCACAGGCAAGGTGGTCAAGCTGCTGAGCTTCAAGTATGCAGGAGCCGTCGGGCCTGCGGGTGTGCCCGGCTGGCCTGGATTCGTGATGCTCTTGAAGATCATGCGGCTGTAAGAACCGTCCGGGTCGTAGATCCAGAACTGGTAGCCGTCGTCGGTATTCGACCCAAGGCCATACTGTCCTGTCACAGCCCCGTTGGGAACAGCAGCAACTACGCTCGTTGGCATCAGGTTCAGTGCATCGCAACTGCTCGTCTGCATGGCATCCGTGCCAATAGGTACGCAGAACGTACCGTTGTTGGCGATGGCACTCGTGCTGGTGAAGGCTCCGCTCTGCCAGTTGTCAATGATGCGCGCGCTGTTCGCGTCTTTCAAGCGATATCCGCCCACGGTCATGCCATCACCGAAACTGTCGTACACCCTCAGGATGTAGCAGCCGTTGGGCAGGCAGCAGGGTTCAATGATCACGGCGTTGTCGGCATAATCCACTGCGGGGCCGCTGCAGACCGGCCCGCCACCTCCACTGGGCAGGATGGCCCAATCGGTTTCCTCGCCCTTGCCATCGGTGCCTATCTCCAAAGCCACCAGGTTGCCAGCGCAGATCACAGTACCCACGCACTCACAATCAGGCTGCCATTCATCGTCCGCAGTGTTGTTGTTATTGTCGTTGCATGGCGTACCGGGCAGATCGGTTCCACCGGCCACCTCCATGCAATCGATCACTTGGCCAACACATGAACAGTCGGTCTGGTAGGTGTCGTCCCCTGTGTCTCCGTCGCCGTCATCGCAAGGCGTTCCAGGGTAAGCGGTCCCACCCACAATGCCTTCACAGTCCTCCAGTTGGCCTTCGCAGAGGCAGTCCACGCTCCAAGTATCGCCCCATGTGTCAGGGTTGCCATCGTCGCAAGCCGTGCCTGGAAGGTCGGGTCCGTTCACCACATAGTTGCAGTCAACCGGTACACCAAGACAACTGCAATCCGGCTGCACGGTATCCTCTCCGGTAGTGCTCAGGCCATCATCGC
>JBATMK010000003.1:0-1827 GCA_049289815.1 Flavobacteriales bacterium | reverse complement strand
TTCATTTTGCTTCAGGTGTTGCTTGTGGTGCACCAAGCGTAGTGCCATCGCTCACGATCACAGGACCCCCGAGCTCATATCCTTGGGTCTGAAGGACTGCCCTGAGCCCATCGTAGGTCTGGGGAGTGGACGCTGTCATCCTGAAAAGGTTGGGTCCTTCGATGAAGGCACAACTGGTAAACCCTTCCACCTGTAGCAAGGTGACGTGGACGTTCTTCGCCGTTGCCGGGTCACTGATGCCCTGCACCGTGAACTTGTACACGATGTCGTTCGGTCCTTCTTGGGCCTTCAAAAGCGAGGCGCTGCACAAAACAGCGAAGAAGGCGAGCACACGGAGCAGGCCGAAAGGGTACTTGATCGAATGCATGGAAGCAAGCTTTGGACAGCGCGAAACTAACCCGGCCCGACGGCCGACAAAGCGGAATACTTCTGCACTGCCAAGCAACCCGAATGGACTTCCTGCGTACGCGAAATCCTAGGCGAAAATCGCCATCAATAAACAGCGCAAGGACGTTCGCCCGGCCAAGATCGAGCCGGTCCGTGCTTACTCGACCACGAAACGGACACCCCCTCCGGTACCTTGAGCTTGCAGCACATACGAACCGGGGACCAAGCCCTCGATCCGGATCGCTTGCCCGGGGTGTTCAGCCTCGATCGTGCGCACCAAGCGACCGGCAAGGTCGCGCACTACAAGCGTGGCGGGATACAGCATGTCTTCGGTCAGGAGCACTTGCGCCCCGGCCTGCGATGGGTTCGGGTAGATCACCATGCTATCGTCGGACTCGTCATTGTCCACGGCGATCACATCGCTCAGTTCCTCAGCCCCGTCCAGGTCCGTGGTACGCAAACGGTAGTAATTGATGCCGCGCAAGGGGGCCGGGTCACTGGCGCTGTAGTTGATCGTGGTGCCGCTGTTGCCCGCCGCATCCAACTGAAGGATCGGGGTGAACTGCTCCCCGTTCTCACTGCGCTCCACAATGAAGAATTCGGTCTCCTGCTCACTGGCCGTGGCCCATTCCAGGATGTTCACCACCCCATGCCTGCGGCCTTCGAAACGCAACAATTCAACCGGCAGCGAGAAGAAAACGCAAGCTGCTGTGGTAGCAGTTGAGCACGGAGCGCAGGTGGGCGCGAAGTAGCGTCCCTCCGATGTGGCGGTCCACTGGGTATTGTTGCGGCCCAGGACGGCCACCGCAGCATTCCCGACCGTGTTCTGCAGACCCTGCACGGCAAGGCCACCATTCCACGTGGTACATATGGGCTTGTTCAGCAGCAACGACTGTAAACAATTGCTTCCTTCATACAGCACGATCTGGCTGTTGTAGATCTGCGAAGTGCACGAGAACATCGGCACGTTCAGATAGCTCACCACGAAGCGCCGGTTCGGCGCTACTCCGGAGGTCTTGTAGAACACGCTCCCCCCCCCTGGAGGATATAGATCCTGCCAGGGATCCAAGATGCCGTTCTGCGGCCCCACGGGTGTGGCCGAAGGAATAGCAACGGTGGTATAGGGGGAGAATGCCCCAGCCATTGCCGTATTGAACGTGATATAGGTGTTCGGGGAAACCACAGCCTGGGTGTAGGTGGTGCCTTGGAAGCAGAAGTTGAAACCCAAGGGCAACACGCCGCTGTGAATATCATCGGCTAGGGTCAAGGCTGTTCCTGTGTAGGGATCCGCAGCGTACGCCACAGCGGTCTGTGAATAGCACAGCGGAGGAGGAGGGGCGGCACAGGTGATGGTCATGGAAAATGCCCCGTTGGCCGCCGGTCCGTTCCCTTCTATGAAGAAGCGATAATTCGACGCGCTAACCGAAGAGAAGGTCACTT
>JBATMK010000002.1:0-4155 GCA_049289815.1 Flavobacteriales bacterium | reverse complement strand
GTGCTGGTGAGCGCGGCGCCCAATCCCATGAGCAGCACCAGCACCTTGCGCGTGGTGAGCATACAGGATCAGCACGTAGTGATCCGCGTACTGGACCCCATGGGCCGCGTGATCCAGGTGCTGGTGGATGCCGACATGGGAACGAACGAGGACCGCATGATCCAAGTGGATGAAGGGATCTTCCCGCAGGGCACCACGGCCGTGTGGATCGAAAGCCAGGGAAGATCGGAGCGGCGGGTGCAGCCCTTGATCCTGGAACGATAGGCCGGTCCGCGTTACCGCCGGTCACGTACAACGACAACCATTGCGTAACCAATGAAAGGCGTGGGCGATCACTGCACCAGCACCCTGCCGGTAGTAACGCTTTCGCCGATGATCATCCGCAAGGTGTACATGCCCGGTACGCCCGACAGGTCCAGTTGGAGGACGGATCCCGTGATCGCTCCGCGCTGCACAACCTTGCCCGCAAGGTCGATCACCTCGTAGGCTGAAGTTGCGGGAACCGCTCCACTGAAGCTCAGCAGAACCGGCCCGTTCGTGGGGTTCGGGTGTATCACGAAAGCGATGCCGCCCTGCGCGTTGACACCCGTGCTCAGCCACACGAAGATGTCGGAAGTGCTGGTGCATCCGTTCGCATCGGTGACGGTAACGGTGTAGTCGCCGTTCGCAAGCGCGATGTAGGATGATCCGTTGGCACCGGTCAGCGGCAGGCCATCCAGGTACCATTGGAAGGTTCCACTACCTGTGGCCAGCAGCGTATCGAAGTCGCTGGTGATCACCGGCACCGGTGGCAACGCGTTCTCCGTGACATCCACGGCAGCCGTCGCAGGCGATGAGCAACCGTTCCCGCCGGTCACAACCACACTGTAGGTCCCAGTTGAGTCCGCGGTGAACTCCGATCCGTTCGCACCAAGGATGTCCGTACCGTTCACCGACCACTGGTAACTTCCGCCAGCCACCGTATCGATCGCGAGAAGCACCGAACCGCTATCGCAGAACGAGACCGGACCGTCTGCGTTGATCACAGGAGCAGTGGGCACACTATCCACCACCACCATGATCGCCACCGATCCATCGGACAAGCAACCATTACTGTTGCTGGCCACCACGGTGTAGCTGCCTGCGGCAGCCACCACCAGCGAACTGCTGTCGGCACCGGCGATCGCCACAAGGTCAGCATACCATTGGTAGGTGACGCCCGGTATGATGCTGGCATCCAGCACCACACTGCCGCCATCGCAGAAGATCGTATCGCCCACAGCGGATACCAACGGGGCATCGACACTTTCAACCGTGAGCATGGCCGCACCGGTGGTGAAGACACAGCCGGTGATCGTGTTCGTTGCTTCGAAGGTGTATGCACCGGCGATGGAGGCATCCATGAGGGTATCCGTCGCGCCTGGAACGGGCGCGTTGTTCAGGTACCACTGGAAGGTGAGCGGTGCCTGACCCGTCTGGTCCATGGCGATGAACTCCGTGCTGCTTCCCGCACAAACGGTGTCGGCCAACATGTCGAGTACGAACACCGGAGGCGCGTTCACCTCTACCACGATGGCGTTCGAAATGGCCGTTCCGCAAGCATTATCGACCACCACCGTGTACGAACCCGCGATATCCGCCGCGAGATCCGCGCCCGTGGCACCTACGATGTCGGTACCGTCCAGTTGCCATTGGTATGAAGGTCCGCCCACGGCCGTAAGCAGCACGCTATCACCCGTGCAGATCATCGTGGAACTTCCGGCGCTGATGACGGCGGTGGTGCTTCCGCCGATGGTGATGTCGAAGCCGTTGTCGGTGCCGATGAAATCGGGGCTGGTGGAGATCACGCGGATGCGGTAGCCGGTACCGAGCGGCGTGTTGCCAGGAATGGTGGCGATGATGCTGCCGCTCGTTGTTGAAATGGTGTCACCGATATCCACGGGAGTGGTGAAGTCGCCGTTGGCATCGGACAACTGCGCCGTGAAATGGTTGGCCTGGATCAGGAAACCGCCTGCGTTGTATGCGCCTGTCGCTTCGTACGGCACGTTCACTGTGGCGCCTGGACACATGGTAGCGGCCAGCGGTTGCACCACTTCGATGCTGCGCGGCACATCGTAGTAGTAGATGGCGTTAACCACTTCGAAACCGAAGATCTCGGTGGTATTGATCTGCAGCACGGGAATGCGCAATCCTTGCGTAAGCCACTTGTACTCGTGGATGATCGGCCGATCGATCGCGAAGCCCACAGCGAGCGAATCGAATGCGATGGTGTCGTTGATCGCCAGTGTCGTCCTCACGCGGAGCACGTCGAAGGATCCCGCCGGCGTGGTGATGGCGCCCCAGCCGTCAACTTCGTTGTCGCGTGTTTGCCTGTAGCCGTAATAGCCGATGCCGGGCAGGTCGATGTTGTACGCGGAGAAGTCGGATGTGGCATCGCCGAACTGCACCGGCAGTTCATAGATCACATCGTGGTCTTCCAGGATGATGGGCACGGGCAGGCCACTGAGTTCCACCCCGAAGCCCACCTTCTTGTACATGGAAGCACTGCGGTAAAAGAACGTGTAAGGGTTCTCGATCGGCAGGATCTGGTTGAAGGTGATGTCCGCACCGCGCTTGGCATGGTTCGCACGGTTGTCGTTGAAGAAGATGTCCGCGTAGGTGATCGCATAGATGAAGTTGGTGGACGACACCGTGAGGTACTCCGCCGTATCGCCCGTGTTCACCGTAAGGTTCGAGAAGTCCCACACATGCGCTGCCCCGGTGGTGGCATAGTCGATGAACGGGTTGGTGAAGGCACGCGTACGGATCAGTTCATCGTTGGCCTGCGGCATTTCGTTCTGGCCGATGGTGATCTGCGCCGAAGCGAGGAACGGCACGAAGGGCGCAAGAAGGAGAGCGGTAACCGTACGGAGCATGAGCGGGAGGATTTGCGCTAAAAGTATCGCAGCGTGCCTGGGTGCCGTCAAGGGACCATGATCAAAACAACAAGGCGCCACTTGGAGTGGCGCCTTGTTCCGTCGTCGTTGATCACGTACTACGTGATCACATCGCTCCCATCTCCGAGACTTCGATCGAGCAGCCCGAAGCCCAGCCCAGGTGCGGGTGTCCTTCGAACAGCTTTTTGGCGGCATCGGCGCTCTCCGCCTTCACGATGGAATAGCCGGTGACGTCCTTGTGGCTTCCGCCCCATTTGCCGCTCGGTGTGATGGACTGCGCGGGCATCAAGGGTGCACCGATATCCTCGATGTTCTTGCCGTGCTTCTCCTTCCATTGCAGCCATGGCTTCATGCCTTCCTGCTTTTGCTCGTCGGTGGCGTTGGCCATGCCTTGCATTGCTTCGGCGGGTGCGTAGTAGATCGCGAGGAACTTCTTCATGTTGGTCGGGTGTTGGTTGTTGTCTTTCCATCCTAAGACGATCGCATCCCCGGGGATCTGGACAGAGGTCTTAGCAAAAAACAGCTGCGACCCGCGGCAGTGCATCGTGAAGGGATCCATCGCTTTGTTCGTCTTCCCACATATCCATCCGACACCCATGTCCCATCGCACCATCACCTTCATCGGCTTGTTGCTCACCGCCCTCGTTATGGGTGTGTTCTGGGGAACATGGTTCACACTGACACGTTCCCTGGACATGTTCGAGGCACCTGCTTTCCTCCGGATCGGAAAGACGATCATCGCGAACGTGGCCTGGCCGATGCGCATCCTCATGCCCGCCACATTGCTGTTCATGGGTTGGTCCTTGGCCAGCCATCCCGTGCGGAGGTCACCGGGTTTCAAGCTGATGGTGGCCGCGACCGCGCTCATGGTGGTGACCCTGCTGATCACCCTCTTGGTGGAAGTGCCGATCGATAACCGCATCGCCGAATGGACCGTGGACACCATCCCCACCGACTGGAAGGACCAGCGCCTAACCTGGGACCACTTCCACACCGCGCGCACCTTCACCGCGATCACGTCGTTCGCCAGCTACCTCTGGGCTGCTTCAGGCATTGTGTCAGAAGCAAATTCTCTACGCCAGGGGCGCTGATCAGGACGGCCCGGCACGCGCTGTCGGCGGCGTGCGACTTCTGGACCCCGACCGCAGGAGCCACATCAAGCATTGGGTTCGCAAGAACCGTGGCATGGTCATGGGGGTAACTTGACCCGCATGTGGAGCCGGATGGATCGTCGATGGCG
>JBATMK010000001.1:0-23039 GCA_049289815.1 Flavobacteriales bacterium | reverse complement strand
ATTCCGCAGCGGGTTCGTGCACATGGATGCTGTGGGCATCGAGAACATCGACGGCATCGCTGCGCAGCACGCCCACCGGCTCACGGCCGAACGTCGCGCGCAGATGCACGGCCTCGGTGCCCGCCACCAGCGCGGCATCAGGAACCAGCACGCTCCACTCGGGAAGCACGATGCAGGAGGCCGATCCCGGATCGCGCGGCAGTTCTTCCAAGGCAGGTAGGTCATCGTTGTGCACAGCGCGCAAGGCCATGATCTTACCGGTGCTCCGTTCGTGTGCGCACCATCCCGCGTAGGCGGGGCCTTGCAGGACGCTCACATGCAGGGCATGGGCATGCAGCGTCTTGAAGCGGTCGTCAATGAAATTCGTTCCCATCCACAGGTTGAGGCTGAACGCAAAGCGCCGTCGAAACTACGAAGGGCCCCAAGTCTGCTGCTTCTGGTGGGGGTCGGACCTTCTTCGCCACCTTCACCACCTTCACTTCCTTCCCACGCCCGTGCTGCTTGCCGACCAACTGCTGAAACGCCTCGGCCACACGCCCACACCCGGCCAGGTCAAGGCGGTGAAGGCGCTGGAGCGGTTGATGGGTACCACCAAGCCGCGCAGCACGTTGGTCTTGAAGGGCTACGCAGGGACAGGGAAGACCACGCTCGTGGGGGCCTTGGTGAAAGTGCTGCGTGACCGGGGACATCCCGCGATCCTGTTGGCGCCTACCGGTCGCGCGGCCAATGTCTTGAGCGGTTATGCCCATGCAACAGCCAGCACGATCCATCGGCGCGTGTACAAGATGGAAGGGGAGGAGGATGGCATCGGCCACATGAGCGTGGCACCGAACAAGGAATCAGATACGCTGTTCGTGGTGGATGAGGCGAGCATGATCGGTACCTCAGGTGGTGGCGATCGGCTGTTCCAGGACCGCAACCTGCTGCAGGATCTGGCGGATCATGTGTTCTCGGGCAGTGGCAATCGGTTGTTGCTGATCGGCGATCCCGCACAGTTGCCACCGGTGGGCGATGAGCGCAGCCCCGCCTTGGATGTGAAGGTGCTTCGCGAAGTGCACGACCTCAACGCCGGCACCGTTGAACTCACCGAAGTAGTTCGGCAGGCCGAGGCCAGCGGCATCTTGGTGAACGCAACGGAACTGCGGCGGACCCTTGCTCGCTACGGTGAAGGCGAAGAGAAGGTGATACCGGTGTTCACATTGAAAAAGGAGGAAGGAGACTCAAGCCCCAATGGTGGGGAACCCTTCCCCGATGTCACCCGCATGGACGGTCATGATCTGCAGGATGCATTGGAAAGTGCCTACGGCCGGGGTGGTGTGGACAATGTGTGCTTGATCTGCCGCAGCAACAAACGCGCGTACCTCTTCAACCAGCAGGTACGCTCGCGGATCATGGGCTACGAGGAGGAGATCTGCGCGGGCGATCGGCTGATGGTGGTGAAGAACAACTACTACTGGGCGGGCCAGGGTGGAAAGCCGGAGCTGATCGCCAACGGGGAACCGGTGGAAGTCCTGGGTGTGAAGGGTACGGAGGAGAAGCATGGCTTCCGCTTCGCACGGCTGGATGTGGCCTGGCAAAGTGGAAAGGAAAAACGTGAGTTGGAGGTGATGGTTCTGCTGGATGTGCTGACGGCCGACACACCGGCCTTGCCCGGACCACGCATGAAGGAGTTGTCGCAAGCCGTGCTCGCAGGGGTGGTTGCGAAGACCAGGCAAGCGCGCATCAAACAGCTCAAGGACGATCCCTATGTGAACGCATTGCAGGTGAAGTACGCCTACGCCGTCACCTGCCACAAGGCGCAAGGCGGCCAGTGGCCAACGGTCTTCGTGGATCAGGGATACGTTACTGAGGAGATGATCGACGCGGAATATGTGCGCTGGCTCTATACGGCGGTCACACGTGCTTCAACGAAGCTCTACCTCCTCAACTTCCATCCGAGGTTTTTTGGGGAGGAATGATCGTCAGCTCGCAAGGCTGAGCTGACAGGTGCTTCTCGATGCCACGCTCACCAGGTGCTCTTCGCCGATGGCGAAACTCTGCACGTGGTATTCCGGTGCGGCCATGCGCACGAAGTCGTCGTGGATGATCCGGATGGAGTTGCGTTCGGCATCGACGCGCAGTGCACGCAGATCGTCCATGATGCCCACACCGCTGGCCTTCAGCACGGCTTCTTTGCGCGTCCAGAAGTCCAGAAATCGACGCTTGCGGTCCGGTGACGCGTTGATGTCGGTGATCTCTTCCGGAGTGAAATAGTGTTCGGCCACACGTTCATGGTTCACCCGTCGCGACATGGATTCGATGTCGACACCGAGTTCTTGGTGCGCAATGGCCAGTAGCACGGCATCCTTGGTGTCGCTGAAGTTGAAGTGCAACGGAATTGCATCGATCGTCGGTTTCCCGAACGGTCCGCGTTGGAAGGTGAGCGCCTGCGGCGCTTGACCGGTCGCGGCTCCAAGCACATCGCGCAGGTAGCCATGTCCCAGCACGTAACGTTCGCGGTCGATGTCGTGCACGAAACGGGCTGCACGCTGCTGTTCCTGGGGGTCAAGAAGTGCGGACAGGTCGGGCATTCTCGGGCGCAGCTCCGCAAGCGTAGCGTAGTGCAACAGCACATGACCTTCGGATGGCAAAGCGCCAAGCACGTTGGGTCGCGGCGCCGCGATCGTGGTGCAATGCAACACCAGGCTGCGTTCCATGCTACACAGCTTCCACGGCCCGCTTGCTCACCGCCAGGTCGATGCAACTGCCCAGCACGGTGCTCAGTGTGCGCACATCGGGCTCCTTGATCATGCTGTAGTGATCGCCGGGTACATGGCGCACGTCAACATGCTGGCTCCATTGCGCCCAACCCATGTGGTCCACGCCTGTGCTTTGCAATGCCTTGAACACGGTTATGGGACCATCATATGGCCGGGCGATATAGCTGCGGATGGCAGCGTCGTACGTATCGATGATGTAGAAGTGGCGCAGCTTGGGTGGCAACAGCTTCGCACGGCGCTGGTAGTACCGCACTGCTCGGCGCATGATGGTCTTGCGCAAGCCCTCCCATGGCTTGGCTTCCTCGGACATCACCTTCAGGAATTCGAGCGGATCATAGGTGTCGAAGAGGGCGAGCAGGGCTACTTCTTCGCCCGACTTCCGCAGTTGCTGTGCCATTTCAAACGCCACGATCCCTCCGAAACTGTATCCGCCCAACAGGTAAGGGCCGTTGGCCCGCACCGTACGCATCTCGGCGATGAAGTGCGCGGCGATATCGGGGACACGCGTGAACCGGATCGGCTTGCCGTCCTCGCCCTGGTGGAAGAAGGCATAGAAGGGTTGGTCGTTGCCCAGGTAACGCGGCAGGAAGTGGTTGGCCTCGTCGCCGTGCACGCAGAAGAACGGGATGGCGTTGCCGTTGGGCTGGATGGCACTGAGGTTCGTCCATGTGGCGCTGGTACCGCCCTCCTGCAGCAGTTTGGCCATGCCTGCGATGGTGGGTGCCTGGAAGAGCGTTTTCAAGGCGAGGCTCTTGCCGTGCTGCTGTTCCACCTGGGCCAGCAATTGGATGCCGATGAGCGAGTGCCCGCCGAGATCGAAGAAATTGTCGTGCACGCCGATGTCCTCCACGCCCAGCAATTCGCACCAGATACCTGCCAGCAACCGTTCGATGTGATCGCGAGGGGACACGTGCTGTGCGCGCATGGTCTGCGTGCGGAACTCCGGCGCGGGCAGTGCCTTCTTGTCCACCTTGCCGTTGGGGTTCAGCGGGAATTCCTTCATCACCACGAACGCACTGGGCATCATGTGTTCGGGCAGGCGCTCACGCAATTGTTCACGCAATCCGGCCACCAGTTGCTCTTGCGCCGCCGTATCGGTCTCGCTCACGTGCCCCGGTAACGGCACCACGTACGCGGTCAATTGCTTTTCGCCTGGTCCATCCGTCCGGCAGATCACCACGCGGTCCTTCACCAGCGGATGATCGTCCATGGCCGCTTCGATCTCACCGAGCTCGATACGGAAGCCGCGCACCTTCACTTGTCCATCGGCGCGGCCGATGAACTCCACGGTGCCATCGGGCAGCCAACGCACGATGTCCCCGGTGCGATAGAGTTTGGGTTTGTCACGGTGAGCCCGTCGAACCGCGAGTTCCCCTGTGCTGCCATGGTTCGACGGGCTCACCATGACATTGGCAAAGGGATCATCGATGAAGCGTTCCGCCGTGAGTTCAGGCTGGTTCCAATATCCCAGCGCCACACCATCGCCACCGGCGTACAATTCTCCTTTCTGGCCCAAGGCGACCGGTCGCAAGGCTTCGTCAAGGATGTGCACCCGGGTGCTGCCGATCGGCTTGCCGATGGGCACACTGTTCTTGAACGCCTTCTCGTCGTCGATCGCGTAGCAGCAGGTGAAGGTGGTGTTCTCGGTAGGGCCATAGCCGTTGATCAACACGCCCGGACCGAGCACGCGCAAGGCGCGTTTCACGTGCGGCACGCTCAACACATCGCCACCGGTGAGAATGTGCTTCAGCCCGCGCAGGCCATCGAGATGGTCGTCTACGAGCAGGTTGAAGAGACCGGCGGTGAACCAGACGGCCGTGACCCCGTGAACCTGGACGCTATCGGTGATCTCCGCGAGCGTTGGTTTTTGCTGGGGTTGCAGCACGAGTTTCCCGCCGTTCAACAGGGCACCCCAGATCTCCAACGTGCTCGCATCGAAACTGATGTTGCTCAGTTGCAGGAACACTTGGTGCGGGCCGAAGGGCAGGAAGTTCTGGTCGCGTACGAGGCGTGTCACGGCACGATGAGGCACCACAACGCCCTTCGGCTTGCCGGTGCTTCCGCTGGTGTACATGATGTACGCCGGCGCATCGGGGTTGGTCTCTTCCGTTCTGTGATCCTGTCCCGCCGAGCTGGGAAGGATCCCTTCCGCTGCACCGATGTTCTCGATCAGCACCACCTCGGCCTCATGTGGCGGCAGTACATGCGTCAACTGTTCCTGGGTGAAGAGCACGCGCACCTTGGTATCGGCGAACATGTAGCGCAGTCGGTCCTCGGGGTAGGCCGGATCGAACGGTACGAAACAGCCACCCGCTTTCAGGATGCCGAGCATGGCGGCCACCATGCCGAAACTCCGATCGGTACACAGGCCGACCGGCTCGCCGGCTGCGATCCCTTTTGTGCGCAACAAGGCAGCGATGGAGTCCACCCGTTCCGCGAGTTGGGCATAGCTGAGTTTGGTGGTGCCCAATTCCAATGCGGTGCGTGGGCCATGCGCCCGTACGGTGTCATCGAACAAGGCAATGATGCTTCGGTGTGCACCGGTGGAAGTCCCGATCCATTCCTGGGGTGGGAGCGGGCCATCGACCGGTGAAGGTGCGAGTTCCGTGAGTTGCCCGATGTTCACCGCAGGCTCGGCCTTCACGCGGGCAATGATCGTTTCCAGCTCGGACATCCAACCCTTCACGGTGGATGCGTCGAACAGGTCCACGTTGTAGCTCCACTCCAGCACCAACTGATTCTCGTTGCCGGTGGCATTGAGGAACAGCTCGAAGTTCTCGTAGCGCCGCGCATTGCTGATGAACGTGTGCGCGATCCCGGTGAAGGCCACGCCATCGTCCATGTTCATGTCGATGTTGAACACCACCGGTACCAGCGGGATGCGGCCGGATTCGCGCGGGACGTTCAGTTTGCGCACCAACGTCCCGAACGTGTAGCGCTGGTTGTCGAACGCATCGAGCACACCGGCGCGGCGCTTCCTCAAATGTTCCGAGAAGGGCGTTTCATCGGCGATACGGCTGCGCAGGGCAAGGAGGTTCACGCAGTGGCCCACCAGGTTCTTCATGCCGAAGTCGCTCTGGCCGGCAGCGGGCAAACCACAAACGATGTCGCCATCGCCGGTGAGTTTGTACAGCAGTGTCTCGAATGCGGTAAGCAGCGTGGTGACGAAGCTGCTGCCATTGCGTACGGCAACTTCCTTCAACCCGCGCACCAGGTCGGGGCGCAGCTCCATGTCGAGCCGTTCGCTCCTGTAGGTCTTGAATTTCGGCCGGGGCCTGTCGGTCGGGAGCTCCAAGCGCGGGATCGGTCCGCTGAACTGGTCGAGCCAATACCGCTCCGTGGCGGCATGTTCCGGACTGCGTTGGAAATCGAGCTGCGCGAGGACATAAGCGCTGAACGGGATCGCCTCGGGCAGTTCCGGAACCGTCGCGGTAACGAACGCCGAGTAATAGCGACCGATATCGGCCATGATGATGCCCAAGCTCCAACCATCGCAGATGATGTGGTGGCCCGTGAGCCGCAGCACGTGCTCCGTGTCCGATAACCGGATGAGCTGTGCGCGGAAGAGCGGTCCGTTGATCAGGTCGAAGGGCGTGGTCATGTCACGCTCGGCGACCGCGGCCAACGCCGCATCCCGCGCCTCGGTCGAGCGGCCGGACAGGTCGAGGAAGGGCAGATCGACAGGGACTTCTTCCGCCACGATCATGCGCGTTCCGCTCGCATCGCAGAACGCACGCAGGCCTTCGTGGCGTGCCGATAGTTCAGCCAGGGCCTTCGTCATGGCAGCGGTGTCGAGCGTGCCGGAGAGCTTCAGGCTCACACTCTCGTTGTATGCGCAGCTGGCGTCCTCGCCCATGAGGCAGGCAGCGAACACTTCGCGCTGCGCCTCCGTGGTGGGCACTGTTTGTTGGATCACCGGGCCCACGAAGGGGTCGTGGTCCACGGGCACAAAACGGGTATCGATCGTGAACTTCTCCATCAGGCTTCTTCTTCGATCATGACATACTTGCCCTTGCGCTGCGGATCCGGCAGGTACCAAGCGGCCTCTCCTTTCGGCGACCGGCCCAATCGTGCACCGGGGTGCGGCGGTTCGGCAGCGCGGATCACCCGTTCACGCCGCGGCGCAGGACCCACGCTCAACGACCGGTTGACGGTTTCAACGCGGTACACCCGATCCGGCATGAAGCCCGATGCGCGCAATTCAACAGCGGTTCTCTCGATGGCCTCAACGATGCGGTCCAGATCTTCTTCAGTATGCGCCGTGGTGATGAAGCTGGGGAAGTCGAGAACGTGCACCCCGTGGTAGCGCATCAGCATGAAGTACAGTTCGGTGTAGTTGACGCTCTCATCGTATTTCAGCTTGAAGGCACTGCCGAAGTTGACGTACCAGTAAGGGATCCGCTCGCGCTCGAAAATGGCGTTGGCACGGCGCACCAGATCATCGGTCATGTCGTTGAGCCGTTCCTGCAACGCGGGCCCGTTCTCCTTCAGATGCAGCAGCACGGCCTTGGCGGCGGCCATGCTGAGCGGGTGCCGAACGAACGTCCCTGCGAAATAGGTGACACCCGCTTCCGGGACGCTGCTGTCACCGAAGCGCCAGTCGCCACCATCCAAGGCATCCATCCAATGGCTGGTGCCCATCATGGCGCCGATGGGGAGCCCACCACCGATCACCTTGCCATAGGTGGCTATGTCGGCCTTGATACCGAACAGCGCTTGTGCACCGCCCGGATGCGTGCGGAACCCGGTGATCACCTCGTCGAAGATTAGCGCGGCGCCATGCTGCTTGGTGATCTCGCGCACCTCGCGCAGGAAGTCCACCGGACGGAAGTCCATCCGACGGCTTTGCACGGGTTCCACCAGCACGGCAGCGGCTTCATGGCAACGCTCGCGGATCACCTGCAATGACTCCGGTGTGCCATAGTCGAGCACCAGCATGTTCTGCACGGCCTCCGGCATGATGCCCGGAGCGGCCGCGTAGCTCTTTTTGCTCTTCGACCCGCGAACGATCACCTCGTCGTTGATGCCGTGGTAGCTGCCGCTGAAGCTGATGATGAGGCTGCGGCCAGTGACGGTGCGCGCCATGCGCATTGCACCCAGCACGGCCTCGCTGCCGGTGTTGCAGACGGCTGCACGTTCGTGACCGCTCAATTCACAGAGCAGCTGGGAGACTTCCGCAGCCAACGGGTGCATGGGCCCGATCTCCACGCTGCGGTCCAGCTGCAGGTGGCAGGCCTGCTTGATGAAGTCCGGCATGTAGCCGAACATGCTCGAGCCGAACCCGCTGAGGATATCGATGTACTCGTGCCCGTCGATGTCCCACAGGTGGCAACCCTTGCTACGATCCACCACCACCTGGTAGATCAGTTCCTTCAGCTGCGGCTTGAAGCCCGTTACCACGCGCGGGTCGGCCATGGTATGGCGGTTCTCCTCCGTGAACGCCTTGCTCTTGGCTGTCCTGGCCACGTAGCGCTCCACGAACTTGGTATACCACTCGCGCTGCTGCGGTGTGAAGTCGTCGACCTTCTCCTTCACGATCCGCGCCTGCGCACCGAAGACCTTCTTCAGTTCGGGGGCATCCTCTGTGGCATCCGGGGCAGGAGCAGGAGCAGGGGCAAGTATGGTTGCTGTTGCTCCTGCCGCTGCCCCTGCTCCTGCCCCTTCCTTGAGGTTCGGCAGGATGTGCTCTGCGAGTTTGTCGATGTTGGGGAACTCCTCGTTCAGCTGGCGGAAGGTGATACGCACGCCGAACTTCTTGGTGAGCGAGGTGGCCACCTGGGTCAGGAAGAGCGAGTCGAGGCCCATTTCGAGGAAGGTCTCCTCGGGGCTGGTGCCCGCAAGTTCGAGCCCGGAGCTTTCCTCCAGGAGTTGTTTGATACGCGCGATCAGTGCCTCCTTCGGGGAAAGGCTGGGATCGGCAGTGGCAACCTCCGGGACCTCAGCAACCGTTGTGTGCCGCGCGGGGGCACCAATAGCTACGGCCTCCACCCAATGCCTTGAGCGTTCGAACGCATAGGTCGGGAGAGGTATGCGCTTGCGCGCCTCACCTTCCTGGAACATTCTCCAGTCGACGGGAATGCCGCTTTGCCACAGGCCACCCACAGCCTTCAACACCGCGGTGAGTTCGGCACCGTCATCGGCTTGATCACCGAGCGAAGGCACCGCCACTTGCTTTTTCGGATCGGCGCTCTGTTGACGGGCCAGTGTTGTCGCCGTGGTACGCGGGCCGCATTCGAGCATCACATCATCGGCATTGCCCCATGCGAACTTCACGGCTTGCGCGAAGCGCACGGTAGCGCGTACGTGATCGCTCCAGTACGATGATGATGTTGCTTCATCATCCTTCATCCAATTCGCTGTCACGGTGCTCACGATGGGGATGCGCGGCGCGCTGAGCGGAACACCTTCAACCACTTTCTTGTACGGAGCAACCATCGGCTCCATCATGGGACTGTGGAACGCGTGGCTCGTGACCAGGAGTTTGCATACCACACCTTCCTTCTCCAGTTCCGCCTGGAGTTTTGCAATGCTCTCATGCGGACCGCTTGCCACGCACAACTGCGGACCGTTGTTCGCCGCGATGGAAAGTTCCTTGGGAAGTCGTGGTAGCACAGCTTCCTCGGCCAAGCGGATGCTGAGCATGCTTCCACCGGGCTGTGCCTGCATCAGCTGGCCGCGCGCCGCAACCAATTTCACGGCATCCTCCAATGAGAACACGCCGGCCAGGCAGGCAGCGGCGAACTCACCGATGCTGTGCCCGATCATCGCGCTCGGCATGATGCCCCAATGCATCCACAGCTTCGCGAGCGAATAGTGCATGGTGAACAATGCAGGCTGCGTGTTCACCGTCTGCTTCAATTGTTCGGAAGCTGCTTCTTCCTGCCCAACAGCAGGATGCAGGATCGAGTTGAGGTCGTGCCCGAGTTCCTTCGAGAACAACGCGCAACAACGATCGAAATGCTGCTTGAACACAGGCTCGCTCGCACAGAGATCACGTCCCATGTTCACGTACTGCGATCCCTGCCCGGGGAACATGAACACCACTCCCGGAGCGGCCTCGCTGAACTCGCGCGTGGAGATCAGGTTCGTGTCCTTGCCCGCAATGGCCGTTGCGATCCCGGCATGACTTCCACCCACGATCAGCCTGCGGTGCTTGAACGAACGCCTACCAACACGCAATGTGTATGCTACGTCCGCGAGTGGAACGTCGGTATGCGCTTCGAGCCACGAGCGCAGGTTCTCCGTCATCGCATCCAGCGCTGCACGTGTCTTGGCAGAGAGCAGCAGGAGTTGCTTGCCGCGTGAAGCGGTAGAAGGAGAGGGGACGGGCGCTTCGCCAAGGATCACATGTGCATTCGTGCCACCAACACCGAAGGACGAAACGCCGGCGAAGCGTGGTTTGTCGTTGCGTGCCCACGGCACCTGCTTGGCTGCAACGCGGAAAGGCGAATTGGCGAGATCGATCGCAGGATTCGGTTTCTCGTAGCCGATCGTTGGTGGGATCACGCCCTCGCTCAGCGCAAGTGCCGTCTTGATCACGCCGGCAACCCCGGCCGCAGCGGTCATGTGCCCGATGTTCGACTTGATGGAACCGATCGCGCAGTATTGCCCGTTCCCATCATCCGATCCGGAGCGGAACGCGAGGGTCAGCGCTTCCACCTCGATCGGATCACCCAGCGGTGTAGCCGTGCCGTGTGCTTCCACATAGCCGATCTGTTCGGGCTTCACGTCCGCATCGGCCTGTGCCATGGCGATCACTTCGGACTGGCCCCGCACGCTGGGTGCTGTGAAGCTGGCCTTGTCGCTACCATCGTTGTTCAGTGCCGCACCCTTGATGGTGGCGTAGATGTGATCGCCGTCGTGCACCGCTTCGTCCAGGCGCTTCAACACCACGATCCCCACGCCATCGCTGAAGCTGGTGCCCTTTCCGTTGGCATCGAAGGTGCGCGTGTTGCCGTCGGGGCTGTACATGCCACCTTCGTTGTATACGATCCCACTATTGATCGGTGATGTGATCGCGATACCTCCCGCGATCGCCATGTCGCAATCGCCTTCGTGCAGCGCCTTGAACGCTTGTGCGATCGCCACCAACGACGTACTGCACGCCGTGTGTATGCTCAACGCAGGCCCGCGCAGATCGAACTCGAAGGCGAGACGTGTCGCGATGTAGTCCTTCTCGTTCGCGGTCATCACGCTGAAGTCGCCGACCTGTTCGATGAGGTCCGGATGGCCCAGTACGTTGCGCGTGTAGTAGGTGTTGTTGCCGATGCCGGCGTACACGCCGATCAGCCCGGGGAATTGCGCCGGATCGTATGCAGCATCCTCCAGCGCGGCCCATGCGGTTTCCATGAACACGCGCTGCTGGGGATCCATCAGCGCGGCCACGCGGGGGTTCACCCCGAAGAAGGCCGCATCGAACTTGTCGGCGTCGTTTATCACGCCGCGCGCAGCAACGTAGTCCGGGTTGTTACGCAGTTCATCGGGGATGCTCGCGTCGAGTTCTTCACGCTTCCACGTGGTGATCGAGTTCTTCGCGTCCAGCAGGTTCTGCCAAAGCTGGCCCACGTTGTCGGCGCCTGGGAACCGGCCGCTCATGCCGATGATGGCGATGTCGGGACGTCGCTGCCCGCTGGAGTTTGCGCGCCGGGCGTGGGCCATCGCTGCGGGACTTTGGGTGGCGCCCGTTCCCTCAACGAACCCGGCACAAGCGCGCACTGTTGGGTGCTGGTAAAGCTTCACGATCGGCAACTTGATGCCGTGGTTCTCCAACTGCGCGATGCTCTGGATGCTCAGCAGGGAATTGCCGCCGAGATCGAAGAAGTTGTCGTCGATACCAACGCGATCGATGCCCAAGGCCTCGGCCCACACCTCGGCGATGCGTTTCTCGGTCGCGCTCTTCGGAGCAGCGTAGACCACATCGAGATCAGGGCGTTTCACATCCGGCGCCGGAAGTGCCTTTCGATCGATCTTGCCGCTAGGTGTGCGTGGCAACTCGGGGACGTGCACGAATGCGGCTGGCACCATGTAGTCCGGCAGCAGCGTACCCAAGTGTTTGCGCAGATCGTTGGTGCCCACGTCCACCTTCGCCGTGAAGTAGCCGATCAAGCGCTTCACGCCGGGCTTGTCTTCGCGTACGGCGGCAACAGCTTGTTCAATGGACGGGTGTTTCTCCAGCGCCACTTCCACTTCCCCGAGTTCGATGCGGTAGCCGCGCACCTTCACTTGGCCATCGATGCGGCCCTTGTAGTCGATCTCGCCGTTGGGCAGTTCGGCCGCGCGGTCGCCGGTCCTGTATAGGCGCGCCTCGACTCCGCTCGGCGTGACAGTGCTATCGAATGGGTCCGCCAGGAAACGCTCGTTGGTCAGGTCATCGCGGTTGATGTATCCGCGCGCCACGCAGGCACCGCCGAGGTAGAGCTCTCCCTCTTCGCCCTTCTTCAACGGCTTCATGTCGTCATCCAGCACGATCAGTTTCACATGGTCGATCGCCCTGCCGATGTTGGGCAACGCAGGCCACGAACCCGGATCACCGGTCAATTCCAGTTCGCTCACCACATGGCCCTCGGTGGGCCCGTACTGGTTGCAGAAGCGGCAACCCTTGAGCTGCTTGAACAAGCTCTTGATCGCCGGTGTGATACGCAGTTGTTCGCCGCTGGTGAAAACTTCCTTCAGGCAGGAGGGCACGTCCTCCGTCCGCTCAACGGCTTCGGCCAGGTACTGGAGCGCCACGAACGGCACGATGACACGGTTCACCTCCTGGGCGATGATCTTCCGCAATAGCTGCGTGCTGTTGAGGCGATCCTCGTCGGTGATCAGTACCAGCGTTCCGCCTTGTGCGAACGTGGTGAAGAGCTCTTGGAAACTCACATCGAAACTGATGGGCGCGAACTGCAACGTCCGGTCCCCCGCTTTCAGGACGGACGTCCTGCATTGCCATTGGATCAGGTTGATGAGCGGTGCGTGGTGCATGGCCACGCCCTTGGGCCTGCCCGTGCTTCCACTGGTGAAGAGCACATAGCACAAGTGCTGCGGGCCTGCGGCAGAGGCCTCGGAAAGTGCGGGCCCGGTGGTCAGATCCTGATCTTCGATCAACAGCACCTTGGTCGGTGTTCCAGCGAAGAGGTGCGCATGGCTCCTGTTCGTCAGAACCACCGACGGACGGGCATCCTCCAGCATCAGCGCGATGCGTTCGGCAGGGTAGGAAGTATCGAAGGGAACATAGCCGGCCCCGGTGCGGAGCGCGGCCAACACGGTGATGACCATCTCCGGCGACCTGTCCAAAGCGATCCCCACAAGTTGATCGGGGGCCCCGCCATTGGCTGCGAGAAGTGCAGCCAGGCGGGCGGCTTGTTCGTTCAGTTGGGAGTAGGTGAAACGGAGATCACCGGCCACCAAGGCTTCAGCATCGGGTCGGGCAGATACGGTCCGTTGGAAGAAGTCGAGGACCGAAGCGGGGTCTTTGGGTGAGTTCATGGACGACGTGGGAGCGGTGATCGAGGACTTGGGCACTCTTGGGACAGGATACAGTGGGGTTCAACGAATTAAGGCTGCTGGGGGGTGCCCAACAGGGTCTTCTCAGGCGATTTATTCACGCTTGTCGCCCAACTTCTCCGGCTGGTCGAAGTTTTTCGAGGCCTACGGTCGTCGTGCTATCGAGGCCCAGCGGGCATTAGCCGAGCGATGACCACTGGGCGTCCTCGTTCGCGGTGCAAAGATGGCTCCCGCGTACGCGCACGCGAGGGAGGCATTCCGGTATTTTCGGCCCCCGAAATGAAAAAGCTGGTTGCGCGCGCGCTGTTCTTCTTGGCCTTGTGCGCAAGCATTCCCGCTGTCGCACAGACACTTGGCCACGACCGCAGCGTGCGGGCCAGCGCCACCGTGCAGGTGGCACCGCCGGCCATCACGCTCAACTGGCTCACCCACTCGAACGTTACGGGCTACACCATCAACCGCAAGCTGAAGGGCGGAACCAGTTGGGGAACCACGTTGGCCACACTTGGTGCAAGTGCGACCACTTGGACCGATAACACCGTAGCCGTGAACACGAGCTACGAGTACCGCATCATCCGCACCACCAGCAACCTGGGCACCGGCTATGGAGTGGTGAACTCAGGGATCCAGTTGGCCATGGTGGAGAGCAGGGGCACGGTGATCCTGCTGGTGGACAACACCTTCACCACGAGCCTTGCGACACAGCTGACCCAAACCCAGAACGACCTCGAGAATGATGGTTGGAAAGTGATCCGGCATGACGTGAGCCGTTCCGTATTGCCCAGCGCGATCAAGCCATTGATCGTGGCGGATTACAATGCCGACCCGACGAATGTGAAGGCCGTGCTGATCCTTGGTCATGTGCCGGTGCCGAGAAGCGGGAACCTTGCACCGGACGGGCATGGGGATCACTTCGGCAGTTGGTCGGCCGATGTGTATTACGGCGATGTCAACGGCGTTTGGACCGACAATGCGTTGATCACCCAGAGTTCCACGTACACCTTCCTCTGGAACGTTGTGGGCGATGGGAAATTCGATCAGACCACGATCCCGAGCAATGTTGAACTGGCAGTGGGCCGCGTGGACATGTCCGACCTCTATGCCTTCGCACAGAACGAAACAGTGCTGCTCGGCAATTACCTGAACAAACTGCACGAATGGAAGGTGAAGCAATTCACCGCGCAGGTGCGTGCGCTGGTCGATGACAACTTCCAAGGGTACACCGATGCCTACAGCCAGAACGGCTGGCGCGGGTTCGCACCGTTGGTGGGTCCGAACAATGTGGTTGCGGCGGACTACTTCACCAGCATGAGCAGCGGCAGCTACCTGTGGAGCTACGGTTGCGGTGGCGGCTGGTGGAGCGGGGCGAACGGTATCGGCGAGACGGGTGACTTCGCCCAGAGCAACCTGCAGAGCGTGTTCACGGTGCTCTTCGGCAGCTACTTCGGTGATTGGGACGTTGCGGACAATTTCATGCGTGCATCGCTGGCCAGTGGAAGAACGCTCACCAACTTCTGGGCGGGATATCCCAACTGGTTCTTCCACCACATGGGCATGGGCGAGACCATCGGCTATGCCACAACGCTCACCCAGAACAACGGCAACGGGCATTACGAAGTGGCTGGCTTCAATGCAGGCCGTATCCACATCAGCCTGCTCGGGGATCCCACGTTGCGCCAAGCGATGGTAGCACCGCCCACGAACGTGAACGCTGTGCAAGCCGGTGCCACCACCAGCACCGTTTCATGGACCGCCAGCGCGGAGACAGTAGCCGGGTACCATGTGTACCGATGGAACGCCGGCACACAGACCTGGGTGCGCCGTACGACCAACGCGGTGGCCGGGCTCACGTTCACGGACGACGTTACGGGCTTGACCGGTCAGGTGAAGTACATGGTGCGTGCATTGAAGTTGGAGACCAGCTTCAGCGGTTCGTATTGGAACCTGAGCCTTGGCTCGCGCGGCCAGTTCACCATGAACGGTGTGGTGACCGATTGCAACGGGGTGATCAACGGACCGGCCATGCCGGGCACCGCGTGCAATGATGGTAACCTCAACACGCTGAACGATACTTGGAGCGCAAACTGCCAGTGCATCGGGCAGGTAGCGGATTGTCTCGGTGTTCCAGGTGGACCTGCACTGCCGGGCACCTCCTGTAACGATGGCGTGGCGCTCACCGGCAACGATACCTGGACCAGCTTGTGTGTGTGCGTCGGTCAGTTGTTCGACTGCAACGGCGTGCCCGGAGGAAGCGCGATGCCCGGCACCGCATGCAACGATGGCAATTTCTCCACCGGCAACGACACATGGAACACGAACTGCGTGTGCATCGGCCTGCCGTACGACTGCGCTGGTGTGGCCGGGGGAAGTGCACAACCCGGCACGGCATGCAACGATGGCAACGCGAACACCCAGAACGACACATGGAGCGCAAGCTGCCAGTGCATCGGTGTTGCCGTAGATTGCAATGGTGTTCCCGGAGGTCCGGCCGAACCGTGGACGCCATGCGATGATGGGGACCCCGATACCGGCTTCGATACGTGGACGGCCAACTGCGATTGCATCGGGTTCGTGATCGATTGCAATGGCGTACCCGGAGGCAGTGCCTCGCCCGGGACCGCTTGCAACGATCTGGATCCGCTCACCGGCAACGATACATGGAACGCGGGTTGCCAATGCGTGGGCCTGTTGATGGATTGCTTTGGTGTGCCCGGTGGCCCTGCGGTCCCCGGCAGCACGTGCAACGACGGCAACCCGAACACCTTCTCCGATCAGTGGAGCGCCGGGTGCATCTGCGCTGGTCAATCGGTGGATTGCAATGGCGTGCCCGGGGGGCCTGCCATGCCGGGCACCGCATGCGATGATGGTGATCTTCTGACGGGCAATGATCAGTACAACCTTGCCTGCCAGTGCGAAGGCCTGCCGTTCGATTGCCTTGGCATGCCCGGTGGAAGCGCGCTACCCGGCCAACCCTGTGATGATGGTGATGCGTTGACCGGCAACGACACGTGGAGTGCGAACTGCACATGCATCGGGATCGCGGTGGATTGCAATGGCGTGCCCGGTGGCAACGCACTTCCGGGTACTGGATGCATCGACGGCAATTTGGGCACGGGCAACGACACGTGGGGTGTTGATTGCATTTGCACCGGTCTGGTGATCGATTGTGCGGGTGTACCCGGAGGAAGTTCCACGTACGATGATTGCGGGGTGTGCAACGGCACGGACGCGTGCCTCAACGGGGCTACCACCACGTGTATCACGGTCAGCGCGCTTCCCGATGGCGATGCGGAGGAAGCGACGAACGGCAACATGTACCTGAGCGAAGGTCCGCTCGATCTGGTCTACGATAGTGACAGTACACACTGGCGTGGCAACCAAACGATCGGTCTTTGGTTCAATGGAGTAGCGGTGCCGCAAGGTGCGATCGTGGTCGGTGCCTATGTGCAGTTCACGGCCAGTTCAACGGACAATCCCGGCAATTCTGCCATGCAGATCCGCTGTGAGGCAAGCGACAATGCAGCGCCCATCGGGTTCACGTCGTTCAACCTCAGTTCACGCAACACGACCATCGCCACCAACTGGTCGCCTGCCGCGTGGGATGTGGTGGACGAAAGCGCCTTGGATCAACGGACGCCGGCCATCAGCAACATCGTCCAACAGGTGATCAACAGACCGGGTTGGCAAAGCGGGAACGCCTTGCTCATCGGCATTTCGGGAACGGGCGGACGGAGTGCGTGGCAGAGCGGACAGGATATCACGAAGGCCGCGCAGTTGTGCATCAGCTGGTTCCCTGCCGGTACGGTCTTCGATTGTTTCGGTGTGCCCAATGGACCCGATCTTCCAGGTGCACCGTGCGATGATGGTAATTCCAGCACGTTGGGCGACGTGTACCAACCCAATTGCCAATGCCTGGGCCTGATCCCTGATTGCCTAGGTGTACCAGGCGGAGCGGCATTGCCGGGCACCGCCTGTGACGATCTTGATCCCGGTACCGGCAACGATAGCTGGGATAGCGGTTGTCAATGTGCAGGTGAGGTCATCGATTGTGAGGGCACCATAGGTGGAAGTGAATTGCCCGGCTCTGCTTGTGATGATGGGGATCTGCTGACCGTGAACGATCAGTGGGACGGTGCATGCTCGTGCATCGGTATTCCTGCCGATTGCAATGGAGTCATAGGTGGTACAGCTCTTCCCGGCAGCGCTTGCGATGATGGCGATACGCTCACCGTGCAGGATGCATGGGATGCCACTTGCACCTGTTCCGGCTTGATCGTCGATTGCAATGGTGTGCCCGGTGGCGGTGCGGTGGTGGATCTGTGCGGGGTTTGCGGCGGCAACAACGCCTGCGTGGACAGCACGGTCTGTTTCGCATTGGGGACCACCGGGAATCCTGATGGTGAAGAAGCCACCAACGGCAATCTCTACGTGAACATCGGCCCCGTCGACCTGGTGTATGACAGCGAGCCCACGCACTGGCGTGGCGATCAGCTGACAGGGTTGCGCTTCGAGGACGTCCATATCCCACCTCAGGCCGTGATCATTGATGCGCACATCCAGTTCACCGCCCGCAACGGAACGAACGTGGACCCCTGCTCGCTTTACGTTGAGGCGCAGGACGCGAACAACGCACCGGACATCGGCTTCCAGCAATTCGGGTTGAGCAGCCGCAACCGGACGAGTGCAGGTGTGGTGTGGCAACCGCCGCATTGGCTGGCCATCAACGACAACGGTCCCGCACAGCGTACCCCCGACTTGTCACCTGTAGTGCAGGAAGTGGTTGACCGTGCAGGTTGGCAGGACGGCAACGCCATGCTCTTCCTGGTGAGCGGAGTGGGTGGTCGCAGTGCATTTTCATGGGACATGAACCCTGCGAAGGGTGCTGTTCTGTGCATCAGCTACGCCAACTACAACCCCGATTGCGAGGGCGTGCATGATGGCCCTGCCGTACCCGGTGTGACATGCGACGACGGCGACACGAACACCGTGAACGATGTCTGGGACAACGCGTGCAACTGCATCGGCCTGCTGCTCGATTGCAACAACGTGCCCGGTGGCACAGCACTTCCCGGAACGGTATGCGACGACAACGATCCGCTTACCGGTGATGATGCCTATGACAACGACTGTACCTGTGCAGGACTGTTCATCGATTGCGCAGGAGTACCGGGTGGCTTCGAGTTCCCTGGATCCCCTTGCGACGACAACGACTTCTCCACCGGTGATGATACTTGGGACAGCGGATGCAATTGTGTTGGGCTGCTCATCGATTGCGAAGGCGTTCCCGGTGGTAACGTATGGCCCGGCGCCCCATGCGATGACGGGGATCAAGGGACGGGCAACGATGCTTACGACCCCGGTTGTGCTTGTATGGGCCAGCTCATCGACTGCAATGGCGTGCCCGGTGGAAGTGCTTTGGTGGGAACAGCATGTGACGATCTCGATCCCAACACAGGAGATGATCAATGGACATCGAACTGTACCTGCGCTGGTTTGCCGTTGGATTGTCAAGGAGTACCTGGCGGAACTGCGAATCCCGGCACCCCGTGCGACGATGGCGACCTGAGCACCGGCAACGACCAGTGGCTGAACAACTGCAACTGTGTTGGCGAGCCCTTGGATTGCATCGGCGTTCCCGGTGGGAACCAACTTCCCGGTACGGCCTGCGACGACGGCGATGCCGACACCGGCGATGATACATGGACCAGTACCTGCCAATGCCTCGGCTTGCTCATCGACTGTAACGGCCAGCCCGGTGGTAGTGGTCTGCCCGGAACCGCCTGCGATGACGGCGATCCGCTCACCGGACTGGACACGTGGACCAGCACCTGCGTTTGCTTGGGGCAGGCCTACGATTGCGCCGGCGTGCCAGGAGGACTTTCCTTGCCGGGAACCGCCTGCGATGACGCCAACACAGGCACCGGTAATGATCTGTGGAACGCCACCTGCGATTGCATTGGCATACCGATCGACTGCAATGGCGATCTGGGCGGAACCGCCGCGATCGATGGTTGTGGCACATGCGCTGGTGGCAACACAGGCGTAACGCCCGATCCCGATGGCGACGGCGACGGCGACCTCGATTGTTCGGACAATTGCCTGGTGGTGCCCAACAGCGATCAAGCCGACTTCGATCTGGACAGCATTGGCAACGTTTGCGACAACTGTCCCTGGATCTACAATCCTGGACAGGAGGACGGTGATGGCGATGGTATCGGTGATGCGTGTGCGGTGGGTATTTCCGAGATCAGCGGGCTGCCATGGCTTGCCGTTCATCCGAACCCGACCAACGGCTGGTTGCAGTTGTCATGGCCCGGAACGGATGCACGCAGTATCGTGCTCTATGATCTTCTGGGTTCGGAAGTCATGCATGCACCGTTCGAGCGCACGCTCGACATCGGCGGACTTGCCCAGGGCACCTACTTGTTGGTGCTGCGCGATACCCGGGGCCTCGACCTGGCCAAGGCGCGCATTGTGCGCCAGTGACCCTTGTATTTCCGTCGATCGGCAGGCCCTTTCGGCCTATGCCGTGGTCTGGCCTATCCGTGGCCCACGCTCAATGGGTTTTTGACCTGCTGTAACCACAGTGGGGTCCAGTACGGTACAAAGGCGCGCTGAAGAAGTTGCGCCCCGGTCCGCCCAGTGGTGGATCAAGGAATGCTCACCTCGGGCACGGCTTCAACGGCACTCGTCCAACCGAACATCTGCCGATGGAACGTAGGTCCCTTTCCCTTTTCGCTGCGCTCTCGATCTCCGTCTCGGTGATCGCCCAAAGCGTATCGGTCTCCAACAGCGTGGAGGTGTACGCAACGGTCCAACCGAGCCCCGCGCGCATCACGCTCAACTGGGCCACGCACCCCAGCAGCACCAGTTTCACGATCTACCGCAAGCTGCGCAGCGCAACCGCGTGGGGGAGCACCCTGGCCACCACGGCCGGCACGGCCACCAGCTACCAGGACAATTCGGTGGTTGTCGGTACCGCGTACGAATACAAGGTGGTGCGCGCAGCCGCAGCTGGCACGGGCTACGGTTACGTCGTTGCGGGCATCGAAGCACCTTCGGTGGATTACATGGGGAAGATCGTGCTGCTGGTGGACAATCAACTGGCCGCTTCGCTGAACCTGGAACTGCAACAACTGGCCACCGACCTGAAGGCTGAAGGCTGGAAGACCATCCGCCACGATGTGAGCCGAACGGCCAGCGTGGGCAGTGTGCGGCAACTGGTCATCACCGACTACAATGCCGATCCGTTGAACGTGAAGGCCGTGTACATCATCGGCCACGTGCCTGTTCCCTACAGCGGCAACATCAACCCCGATGGGCACTCCGAGCACCTCGGTGCCTGGCCCTGCGATGGGTACTACGGTGAGTTGAACGGCACCTGGACGGACAACAGCGTGAACAACGGAGGGGCGCAACGCGCGGCCAACATCAACCTGGTGGGTGATGGGAAGTTCGACCAGAGCGACTTTCCCAGTACAGTGGAATTGCAGGTCGGGCGTGTGGACATGTACGACATGCCAGCTTTCAGCGTGGGTGAGGTGCAGTTGATGAAGAACTACCTCAACCGGGCGCACAACTTCAAGATCAAAGGCTTCACCCCAACGGTGCGCGGCATCGTGTTCGACAACCTCCAATGGGTGGCGAACCCATTGGCCGGGAGCGGATACAAGAGCATGGCACCATGTGTCGCCCCGGGCAACATCACCGATTGCTATCCCTACGGACCAGCCTACACAACCTTCATCAACAACCAGAGTTATCTCTGGACCTACAGCAGTGGCGGTGGATTGCAGGCCACGGACAACGGTGTCCTCACCTTCAACGGGGCGAACAATATCGCCACGACGCAGGACTTCGCCGGTGGCGTGGTCAACGGTGGTGTTTTCAATATGTCCTTCGGCAGCTACTTCGGCGACTGGGACAACCGGAACAATTTCCTGAAGGCGTACATCGCGGCGGGCAACGGGCTCAGCAGCGTGTGGGCTGGAGCGCCCAACTATTGGTTCCACCCGATGGGCCTGGGCGAGAACATCGGCACGAGCATACTGGGTTCCATGAACAACGGCGCCATCTACACGCCGCAGAACGGGGGCTGGCAGGGCAACAACTATAGTCGTGTGCACTTGGGGTTGATGGGTGATCCGGCGCTGCGCATGATCATGGTGGCGCCGCCGACGAACCTTTCCGTAACGAACAGTGGGGGCAACGCGGCCTTCACTTGGAGCCCAGTGGCTGGTGTGGCGGGCTACTACTTGTACAAGTTCGATGCAGCCGGGATCCCGCAGCGGATCGTTCCCACACTGATCACGGGCAACTCGTACAACACACCACTGGTGCCGTTCGTGGCGGGTGGCGAATACATGGTGCGTGCAGCCAAGGTGGAAACCACCAACAGCGGATCATACTGGAACCTTTCGCTCGGCTCGATCACCATCGCGTCCGGTGGACCTCCTCCGACGGATTGCCTTGGCGTGGTGGGTGGTCCTGCACTACCGGGAACTGCCTGCAACGATGGCAACGCCAGCACCGGTAACGATACTTGGAGCGCAGGGTGCGTTTGTGCGGGTGTTCCGATCGATTGCCTGGGCGTGGTCGGTGGTCCTGCCCAACCAGGGTCGCCATGTGATGACGGCATGTGGAACACAGGCCTCGATACCTACGGAGCGAACTGCGTGTGTGCGGGCCTGTTGTACGACTGCACGGGAAACCCCGGCGGAAGTCAGCTGGCCGGTACGCCATGCAACGACGGGAACGCGAACACCATCAACGATACATGGAGCCCCGTGTGCCAATGCGTGGGCACCCCGGCAACGGACAGCGACGGCGATGGCGTTCCCAATGCGAACGACAACTGCCCGAACACACCCGGACAGATCGGGACGGCTTGCAACGACGGCAATGCCTGCACCACGAATGATGTGTTGAACGCAAGCTGCATATGTGCCGGAACCCCTGCTGCCGACACCGATAGTGATGGCGTTTGCAACGCGCTGGACAACTGCCCGACGGTTGCAGGCCAGATCGGCACTGCGTGCAACGACAACAACCCATGCACCACCAACGATCTTTTGAACGCCAGTTGCCAGTGCGCCGGTACCGCTGTACCGGACAACGATGGCGATGGCATCTGCAATGCCCAGGACAATTGCCCGAACACGCCCGGGGTCATTGGCAGTGCTTGCAATGATGGCAACCCATGTACGTTGAACGATGCGATCAACGCAAGCTGCAACTGCGTTGGGACGGCCAGCCCCGACAACGATGGTGATGGCATCTGCAACGCCACGGACAACTGCCCGAACACCCCCGGTGTTATCGGTAGCGCATGCAACGACGGCAATGCGTGCACAACGAACGATGTGCTTAACGCAAGCTGCAACTGCGTTGGGACGGCCAGCCCCGACAGCGATGGTGACGGCATCTGCAACGCCACGGACAACTGCCCCAATACGCCGGGTGTGATCGGCAGTGTGTGCAATGACGGCAATGCGAACACGATCAACGATGTGGTGCTTGCCAACTGCACATGCGCTGGAACCCCGGCCAACTTCGACTGTGCGGGTGTAGCGAACGGTACTGCTGCTGTTGATGCATGCGGTGTGTGCGCTGGTGGTACTACGGGCACCACGCCGAACTCCACCTGCTTGGACTGCCTTGGTGTTCCCAA
The DNA here is from genome assembly GCA_049289815.1 of Flavobacteriales bacterium. Classification (GTDB taxonomy): domain Bacteria; phylum Bacteroidota; class Bacteroidia; order Flavobacteriales_F; family PHOS-HE28; genus PHOS-HE28. Next base: position 119 of record JBATMK010000001.1, on the reverse strand, counting down.
CGGCGCCGCTCAACCCGGCACAGCCTGCGATGACAGCGATGCCAACACGCTCAACGACGTGTGGGACGTGAACTGCACATGCGCTGGAACCCCGGCCAACTTCGACTGTGCGGGTGTAG